>JAJDNM010000076.1 GCA_022340665.1 Acidobacteriota bacterium
GAATGGGTCGTTGATCGCACTCTGGCTGGCACCAGTGTCGACGATGAAAGTGAGCGGCTGTGACTCTCCGATAGTGACCTTCACCAGGATGAGGCCGGCGAAAGGCTCGTAGGTCATTTCATGTACGCACGAAGGCGGTACGTCGGTTTTGCCCATTTCCAGCCCGACCGCAACCCGCCCAGCCACAAGTGAAAGAACACCTATTGCCAGGAATATGAGCAAGCATCTTCGAAGAATCATTGGCCCAACAGTTTAGCCCTTCATTTTGGATCTCGCGTCATTGGATTCGATCGTCCCTTTGGATGCAGGATGGACCGCCTTTTCTTTTGCCTGGACCACCGTGACATCCAGGCTGAATCACGCCACACGGCGCTGCATCGGATCGTCGAAATAAATAAGCAGAATGTCTTTGCGCGGTTACCTGGGCCCGTGGCGGCTCATTCGAGCTCGACCAGGAGCTCACCGCCATCCACTGTCTCGCCCGCCCGGGCATGGACCGCTGATACCTTGCCGGCCTGTTCCGCCGCCAGCTCGTTTTCCATTTTCATGGCCTCGAGCACGACCAGCGACTGTCCTGGCTCGACCGTATCTCCGGGCTTGACCTTGACCGACACCACCTTCCCTGGGATCGGCGCTGTCACGCGGCTGGGTCCGGTTTCTCGCGCGGCGCTCACCGCTTCCACCGCTTCCGCTGGGGTCAGAACTTCGAAGTCGAACTCCCTCTGGCTGACGCCGATGCGCCAGTTTCCGTTTCCGCCGTTCTGATAGGAGATCTGCAAACTGCGTCCACTATCCGGAAATCGCAGAGACGCCACTGCGCCGTCGAGGCGAACGAGCTCGAGATCGTGTCGTCGACCGTCACATACGACCGTGAACTGGATGCCGTTCTGCTCGACATCGATCTCTTCGGACGAACCGCCGCCGCGAACGACCCACCTCATCGGGGGAACCTCCCGTGCAGGACCCGCAATCCTTCCCTCCACCAATCGCTTTCATGACCGCCTGCGAAGAGATCCCGGGGCAGGCGGCCCGCCGAGGCGGTAGCGAGGCATGCGGCGACCATCATCGCCGCGCGCTCGGCCTCGGGATCCTGCTCGCCGTGCAGCTTCTCGAGGTCACCCGAAGCGAGGAGCTGGTCGAGAAAACCAGTGTGGTAACCCGCTGTTTGGAACGCTTCCATTTCGACCAGCGCACGGAATAGAGTGAGTGTTGTCGAAACGCCACTCACCTGAAACTCGGAAAGTGCCCTGTGGAGGCGCTTGAGTGCCGTGTCCCGATCGGACGCCCACACAACGAGCTTGGCCAGCATCGGATCGTAATCGAGGGGTACGACGCTCGACTCCATGACACCGGAATCGAGCCTCACCCCCGGCCCACCCGGCCGCACCCAGAGCGAGATCCGCCCCGGAGACGGCGCGAAGTTTCTCAGCGGGTCCTCGGCGTAGATCCTGCACTCGATGGCATGCCCACGCGGGACGAGGTCCTCCTGTCGCAGGGAAAGGGGCTCACCGAGGGCGAGGTTGATCTGTTCCTGGACCAGGTCGACGCCGTAGACCTCTTCGGTGATCGGATGCTCGACCTGCAGACGTGTGTTCATTTCGAGGAAGTAGAAGGCCCCCTCCGGGTCGAGCAGGAACTCCACCGTGCCCAGCGAGTAGTACTTCGAAGCGTTGACAATCGCGAGCGCGGCTTCGCCCAATTGGGCCCGAAGCTCGGGCCCGACGACCGGCGAAGGGCACTCTTCGACCACTTTCTGGTGGCGCCGCTGGATCGAACACTCGCGCTCGCCGACGTAGACCGCATTCCCCTCGCGGTCGGCCACGACCTGCACCTCGATGTGGCGAGGCGACTCGACCAATCGCTCGACATAGACTCTGGCATCGCCAAAGTAGGCCTGTCCCTCGGAGCACGCGCGCTCATAGGCGGCAGCGAGCTCCCGGCGGTCGGAAACGACGCGCATACCCTTTCCGCCACCCCCGGCAACCGCCTTCAACAGAACCGGCAAACCATTCTCATCGACGAACGTTTCCAGCTCTGCAACTTCGGAGATCGGCTCCATCAGACCCGGAATGACCGGCGCTCCGGCTCTGCCAGCAAGCTTGCGTGATTCGGTCTTCGACCCCATCACGCGCATCGCGGTGGGCGGTGGTCCGACCCAGGTCAGCCCGGCCGCTTCGACCTTTTCCGCGAAGTCCGCGTTTTCGGCCAGAAAGCCGTATCCCGGATGGAGAAGATCGGCGCCACTCTCATCCGCAGCTGCCAACAGCTTGTCCATGTCGAGGTAGCTCCGGGCCGCCGGCGCCGGACCGATCGGGTAGCTCGCATCGGCCATCAATACGTGTGGCGCGAGCCGGTCGACATCCGAGTAGACACTGACGGTTCCGATACCCATCTCGCGGCAGGCGCGGATGATCCGCACCGCAATCTCCCCCCGGTTGGCAATCAGGAGCTTCATGTGTAGAAGCCGGGGGGAAGGTCGGGGAATCCCCAATCCGAAATCCGAAATCCGAAATCTTCCAGGCAGCCGTTCGTCATTCCCAATTCCTGATTCCCAATTCCCAATTCCTAATTCCTAATTCCTAATTCCTACAAGGGTATATTCGCGTGCTTTTTCGCCGGCATCGAATCCCGTTTGGTCTGCAGCATGGCGAAGGCGGAGGCCAGCTTGCGGCGCAGGGCGCGCGGTTTGATGACCTCGTCAAGGTAGCCCTTCGCGGCCGCTTCGAACGGATTGGCGAACAATTCCTGATATTCCGCGACCCGGCGTGCTCGCTCCGCCTCGGGATCATCGGATCCTTCGATCTCTCCCCGGTAGAGGATGTTGACCGCCCCCTGAGCACCCATCACCGCGATCTCCGCAGTCGGGAAAGCCAAGTTGATGTCGGTCCTGATGTGCTTGGAACCCATCACACAATAGGCACCGCCGTATGCCTTTCGGGTGATCACAGTAACTTTCGGCACGGTCGCTTCGGCCAGCGCGAAAAGCAATTTGGCACCGTGACGTATGATGCCGCCGAACTCCTGTTCGGTGCCGGGGAGAAAGCCGGGCACATCCTCGACGATCCACAGCGGAATGTTGAAGGCATCGCAGAAGCGAACGAAGCGCGCACCCTTGATTGACGCATTGATGTCGAGGACTCCCGCAAGGTGGGCCGGCTGGTTGGCGATCACTCCGATCGCGCGCCCCCCAACCCGGGTGAAACCGACGACGATATTCTTGGCGAAGTGTTGGTGGACCTCGAAGAATTCATCGTCGTCCGCCGCCCAGCGAATCAGCTTCGTGATGTCGTAGGGTTTGTTCGGGTCCGAGGGCACGAAGTCATCGAGCTCCGGAATCTCTCGATCGAGCGGATCTTCCGTAGACACCACCGGCGGCCGCTCGGCGTTGTTGGAAGGCAGAAAGGAAAGCAGGCGACGGATGGACGCCAGGCATTCGGTGTCGCCGGGGGCGGCAAAATGCGCCACTCCGGAGACGGAGTTGTGGGTCATCGCCCCTCCGAGCTTTTCCTTGGTGACCTCCTCGTGGGTCACCGTCTTGATGACCTCGGGTCCGGTGACGAACATGTAGGAGGTGGTCTCGACCATGAAGACGAAGTCGGTGATCGCCGGTGAGTAGACCGCGCCTCCGGCGCAGGGGCCCATGATGGCGGAAATCTGCGGCACGACACCCGAGGCGAGGGTATTTCGAAGGAAAATGTCGGCATAGCCGGCCAGCGAGGCGACGCCTTCCTGGATCCTCGCACCACCGGAATCGTTGAGGCCGATGACTGGCGCTCCGACCTTGACCGCAAGGTCCATGATTTTGCAGATCTTGGCCGCATTGGCCTCGGACAGCGAGCCGCCGAACACGGTGAAATCCTGTGCAAAAACGAACACCGTCCGACCGTGCACCTGTCCGTGTCCCGCAACGACTCCGTCGCCCGGGGTTTTCCTGTCCCCCATGCCGAAATCGGTGCAGCCGTGCTCGACCAGAGCATCCACTTCTTCGAAACTGCCTTCGTCGAGAAACTGCTCGATCCGTTCGCGGGCCGTCAACTTCCCTTGCCTGTGCTGGCGGTCGATTTTGTCCTCTCCACCACCACGGCGGTTGGAGGCCAGCCGCTCCTCCAATCGATCGACAACATCGCGGCTCATGCCTGTCCTCCCTTACCCAGAGCATTCTACCCCGGTCCGTCTCGCGACCGGTCGCGCCCAGTTACCATGATGTATGCGCCGGGTGACCCCTGCTGCCACGCCCCTCGATCCGGAATGGATGCAGCTCCTGTCGGACCGATGCGCCGAACTGCGTGGCGGTGGTGCCCGGTTCGAGGACCTCTATATCGAGCAAAGACTCGAGATCCGTGCGGCGAGAACCAGCAACGACTTTGATGTGGCATGGTGCAGGCTCGAGGGAGCGGCAGCTCGTTGGCGATCGCCGACGAGGACCATCCTGCATGCGCGAACCGGGCTTTCGCCACATTTTCTCGGCGAGCTCCTCGGTCGTCAGGCCGACCGGGTGGCTTTGCCGCCGTTGCGGCCGACACAGCCCGCAGAGATGAACTCCCCACGGGGTTGGCTGGATTGGGCGCGACAGGTGGCTTCACGGGTGGCTCCGGCGCCTTCGGTCATCCGCTTCATCAGTCGTCGGGCTGCGGTCATCCGAAGTGATGGGTGGGTTGGCATTTCGACCCCTCCGCTGGTTCACGTCGAGCGAACAGGGGACCAGCCGGTGGCACTGCTCGCGGTGTGGGGCCATCCGCAGCTCGCCCACTGGCTTTCCCAATTTCTCGAGCCACGACCACCGAAGACGTGGGAGCCGAGCGCAGGTACCCAGCTGCCGGTGCTGTTCACCGATGGGACTGCTGGAACCCTGCTGCACGAGCTCGTCGGGCATCTGGTCGAATCGGACCTCGTGGCGAACGGCGCGTCGCCGCTGTCAGGGCTCATGGGGGCCACGATCGCACCGACAACCCTCGACGTCTGCGACGATCCGACGCGCAGGGACCTTCCCGGCTCTTTCGATCACGATGACGAGGGAGTTGCAGCGAAACCGCTATCCCTTGTGGAATCCGGCCGGCTGAACGGTTTTTTGTGCGATCGGGAAGGCAGTGCCCGGCTCGATAGCTCTCCCGGGCGCGGACGTCGTTCCGTCTGGAGCAAACTACCGGTAACCCGGCAATCGAACCTGGTCATCAAGCCGGGAGAGTGCCTCACGGAGGAACTGGAGGGCGGTCTCGATCACGCGCTCGTCGTCACTCGCGTCGGCGGCGCGATGGTGGATCCGAATTCGTCGAGGACCGTGGTGCGAGTCGAGCGTGGCTGGGAGGTTCGGCACGGCCGTCGTCGACGTCCGCTCGCGCCGTGCGAGTTGACCGGCAGCGCTCTCGAACTTCTTGCCAACATCGACTCCAGAATCGGCTCCCATCCAGTGGCCGATTGGCGGCTGGGATGGTGCGTCAAGGATGGCGTGCCGCTGCCCACCGGATCCGAGGCTCCCGCCATGCTCGTCAACAGGCTCGAGGTCCTTTGATGGGTGTGCGGGACTACGTCGACCGCTTGAATGCCGCAGCCGAAGCTGCTCGGATCGAGCTCGACTATCGACCCGTCGGCCGCTGGGAGTTCTTCGCCAAAGCTTCCCTCACCCGCGAGGTGGAGGTCGCACCCGGCAACCCCCTCAAGACTGTCAATGTCGACGAGACCGGCGTGGCGGTGCGTTCCTTCAGGGATGGTCGGTGCGGCTTCGCTTCCGCCTCGGGTCTCGGGAGCGATCCCTCAAGACGCGCCGTAGAAGGTGCAATGGCCACTGAAATGCCGGTGTCGGTCGATCCGCTGCCACCGGAACGCATGCTCGGTATCAACAGCGTTCGGACGGCACGGACCCAGCCGCCGCCCGGCTGGGCAGGTCACATCGGGGAGGAGCTCGACAGGGCCGTCTCCACTCTCGGCAACGGCCATATCCGATTTCGTCGAACGGTCATCCAGGAAGGCGCATATGCCTGGATCCTGGCAACTTCGGATGGGTGGGTGGCCCGTCACGAGGACTCTCTGAGCTCGGTTCTGGTCGAGGTCGAACTCGTTGGAGAACGGAGCGGTATATGGCGCGACTGGATCCACATTCCTGATCCGGCCGCCTTCGATCTGGAAGCCGCTGCAGCGCAGTTCTCGGATCGTGCTCTTCTGACCAAAAGTAAGATCACCACTGACTCGGGTCTCCGCGATCTCATACTCCACCCGGAAGTCTCGTCCCAGCTGCTGGCTGCCATCTCTCCTTTTTTCCTCTCGACTGCCGACACGGATGATCAACTGCCTCTGGTCATCGACCGGAACGGCGCCCTCGCCGCGCCCGCCCTCACACTGGTAGACGATCGCACCGACCCGGACGCACCGGTCACCGGTCCGTGCGACGGCGAGGGGCTGCCGGCACGGCGCACGCTGCTGGTCGAGGAGGGCGTGCCGCGCCACCGCCTCGCGAGCCACCGGGACGCCGTGCGCCATGGTGAACCTTCACGCGGTGGTGCACTCAGGATTTCATATCGGGATTACCCGGAGACCGGTATCGCCAATCTGAAGGTCGTTACCAGGGACGGTGTCGCCGCGGCCGATCTCCTCGGTTCAGCAGACCACGCGCTGTATCTGCTGCGTCCGCTCGCACCGATCAGTATCGAGGCCTCCACCGACAGCTATCGGATCATCGCGTCCGGCGTATGGCTGGACGGTCACAGGGTATGTGGCTGGCATCCCGTAGTCGAACTCCGTGGCAGTCTCGGCCGACTGCTCCGTCGGATCGAGGCTGTCGGCACCGATCGCCGATGGTTCCAGACCAGCCGCGGATTCATTGCGGCGCCCTCGATGCTGATCCGCCATCAATCGGTGATCGGATAACGTAGCCCCAGATTTGGGATTTGGGACTTCGTATTTGGGAATTTGGCACCGGATGAATTCACACCTCGAAAGAGTCCCTTTTCTGGCTTGCGGCGAACGCTCAAAACCCGCGAAATGCTGTTGTGTTTGACGTTCTTGTGATATCTTGTGTCGTCTTTGGCTTTGGAGGCGTGGATGGAAGTGGGCATCATGGGACTGGCGGCAAGCGGAAAGTCGACCGTGTTCGGTCTGCTCACCGGTCAGGATCCGCAAGCACCGAACTGCGGTCACGGCTGCGTTCGGATTGGAATTGCCAGGGTTCCAGACCCCCGGCTCGAAGCGCTCAGCGAAATGTACCAGCCGGACAAGACCACGCCGGCGTCGGTTCGCTATGTGGACGTGCCTGGCATCCCCGACGAGCACCGTCAGGAAGCGACGTTCAACCTCCCGGAGTTACGTTCGGTCGACGCGTTGATGGTGGTTTTGAGGGCTTTTTCGGATCACGCGGTGGCCCACCCAACGGGTTCGATCGACCCTCTCCGTGATCTCAATTTCATAGAGGAAGAATTCATTCTCCAGGATCTTCTGGTTGTCGAACGTCGCCTCGATCGCATCCACCGCGACCTCAGGAAGCGCCGGGTGGCGGAGCTCGAACAGGAGGCCGGGGTGCTCGAGCACTGCCGGTCGGTGCTCGACGACGGAAGGCCGCTTCGAGGTGAATCTTTCAGTCAGCAGGACGAGAGGATCCTACGCGGTTTTACCTTCCTCTCGCTCAAACCGATGCTGGTCCTTCTCAATGTCAGCGAGAACCTAGTCTCCGACGACCCGTTTTCGGACCCAAGGTGGAAAGCGTGGGCCGATCGTCCTCAGATGGTCTTCTCCCACGTGTCTGCCAAACTCGAAAGTGAGCTCGCCCAGCTTGAGGGGTCCGAAGCTGCGGACTTCATGGCCGAGTTCGGCATTACAGACCGGGCACTCGATCGGGTGATCCGCGAGTCATACCGACTGCTTGGATCGATCTCATTCTTCACGGTCGGCTCCGACGAGTGCCGCGCGTGGTCGATCCGCACCGAGACGCCGGCGGTCGAGGCCGGTGGCGTGATCCACTCGGATATCAAGCGCGGATTCATTCGTGCCGAGGTGGTGCCGTGTGACGCCCTGCTCGAAGCCGGATCGCTTTCGGCCTGCCGGCAGCAGGGGGCCCTACGTCTGGAAGGCAAGACCTATCCCGTCCAGGACGGCGAGGTCGTCCACTTCCGTTTCAACGTGTAAATCAGCTCCAATTTGTCAGCCCGGGCTCAAACTGTCACGGGGCGAATTGAGCCTCACCCGACACGTTGCCGATCGGCCGCATCCCCCACGGCACTTCCTCCGTAGGGCTGTCGCTCGCGCTGTCCGTCGTGGCCGCCGGAGTCCTCTGTGGAACTCGTCGGGGGGCCGGGGGCCGTGGTGGCCTGACCGGTTGGACCGGCGTCGGTTGCGGTTGAGCCCTTTGCACCTCACCCTGTTGCGGCGCAGCCTTTTTCGCAGCAGGTGGGCTGGGCTCTTCCCACTCCGGTGTCGGTGTCGGCTCGTAGAGTCGTCTGATACGGTTGACCTCAGCAGGCTCGAGATACGGAATCGGCAGCATGCCCTTGAACCGTCGTTGGTCCAGGTCGACCAGCTGAGATCCGAGAGCGAGATCGGAGGCCAGCACTTCCGGATTGAACTTCGGATCGGCCAGCTCCGGCGCGAACTTGAACGCCCGGCGGTAGTGATAAAGGGCGGCCGAGCTGTTGCCTGTCTGTTCCTCGAGCAGCCCGAGGTAGAAGTTGCACCACCCGTGCCCGGTCAGCTTCTTGAGGCAGCGTTTATACGCTCGCCGCGCGTTGTACAGCCGATTCTCGCTGTGCTCCACCAAGCCGATCCGGAACCATGCCTCGTAGAGATCGGAGTCGAGGTCGAGCGCGCGCTTGTACATCCGCCGAGCATCCTTCGGATACCCGCGGTAAAAGAGCATCGTTCCGAGATCCACCAGCCCCTCGGGAGACAGCTCCTCGCGTTCCGCGCGTTCCCAATAGTCGCGAATGGTTTCGTCTCCAGGGTCGTCAACCACCAGCCAGCGTACGAACATCGGTTCGTCGGCGACCGCCAGACCGACAGCCGTCGATCCGCCAACCACCACCACCGCAACCAGTGCCGCGAACCGTGAAAGCGTCGAACAATTCGACATGTTATCTCTTCCCCTTTTTCTTCTTTGCTACGACCCTGACCTTATCACCCTCGATCTGCACCTCGAAACGCACCTTGCGCCCGAGCCGCTTCTCGATTTTTTCTCGCTGCGCGGCAATCTGCCGGTCGAAGGTGGCCCGGTCGACACCGAGGTCCAGACCACGCTCGGTCTTGGCGGTACGGTAGCGGTCGAAGAGCGTCGCCTCCTCCGTCATGTCTACGGTATCGAGCTCGGGGACGTTTGTTTCCATCAGCCGACGAAGCTCCTGGTCAGCGCGCGGCTGCTGAGCCGCACGGCCCTCCTCGCGCTCACGCAGCATGCGCTCCCAGTTCTGGGCATAGGTCATGAAGCGGTGTTGGAGCTGTTCAATCCGAAACTGTTCCGCCCGACGATTGACCGTCTGTTCAGCCAGCCTTCTGATACGACGGTAAATACGGTCCTTTTCGTCCTGGGGCGGCACCCGATCGACACCCGAGAAGTACTTTTCCCACTTCCGGATGTGTTCCTGTAGAGCACGTTCGAGGATCGAGATTTGTTCGATCAACTCCATCGTGTCTCCCTGCCGGTCGAATGCCCGGACGTGTCGACTCCGTTAGAATGCCAACCGTGGCATCCGGATATCGGCATATTCCCGCGATCCATCGTCTTCTCGACCTCCCCGCCCTGCGGGCCGCTGTCGACGAGTACGGCCGCGCCCCTGTGTTGGAAGCGTGCCGGGCCGCTGTGGACCGGCTCCGGCAGGGGTTCGGTTCCGACGAGGTTTCCGGGCAGAGCACCGAAGCGATCAATGAGTCCCTCGAAGCCGAGATCCTCGACATCCTCCGTACCGGTGCAACCACCGCCTATCCTGCGGTGATCAATGCCACCGGCGTGCTTCTGCACACCAACCTCGGTCGGGCGCCGCTCCCGCAACGCCTCCCACCATCCTTGAAATCATACCTCGCCCTCGAGTACGACGTCAGTGAGGGTCGTCGCGGTCAACGACTGGCAGCCCTGGCCGACCGCATCGCCCGGGTCTGCGGGGCACCTGCCGCAGTCATGGTCAACAATAACGCCGCAGCACTGTTTCTCATCCTCAAGGCGCATACAGAGGGCCGTGAGGTCGTCGTTTCACGCGGCCAACTGATCGAAATCGGCGGGTCGTTCCGTCTGCCCGACGTCATGAAAGCCTCCGGCTCGAAGCTGGTCGAGGTCGGATGCACCAACCGAACTCACCTTCGAGACTACGCCGCGGCGATCGGCGAGCGTACTGCGGCGATCCTGGTGGCCCATCAGTCGAACTTCCGCATCATCGGATTTACGACCGAGCCGTCGATCGGTGATCTGGCGGACCTGGCGCGCGCGCGCGGTCTTCCTCTGGTTGTCGATCAGGGCTCGGGGGCGCTGCACGACCTTAGCCGGTGGGGCCTGCCGCACGAGCACACGGTCTCGGAATTGCTCGAGGCCGGCGCCGATATGGTCTGTTTTTCCGGCGACAAGTTGCTCGGCGGTCCTCAGGCCGGCGTTGTTGTCGGCCGCGAGGAATGGGTCGAGCCGCTTGGCCGCCATCCGCTCTACCGGGCGCTGCGCCCCGACAAGATGGCCCTGTTGACGATGGAAGAGACACTCCGCGCCCACCACAGTGGACGGCTCGAAGAAATCCCTCTCTACGCCATGCTCGAGACACCAATCGATGCCCTCAATGGTCGTGCACGCCGTCTCGGCCGAAGACTGCGTGCTCGCGGTGTGCCGGTTCGGGGACGGACAACCCGAGCGACACTGGGCGGGGGCACGACACCCGAGGAGACGCTGCCAAGCTATGGCCTCGGCCTCGACGGTGGCCAAGAGCTCGCCGACAGGCTGCGGGCTCAGACACCACCGGTTGTTGCTCGCATCGAGGATGACGAGGTGGTGCTCGACCTGAGAACGGTCTTCCCCGCTCAGGACCGGAGCCTCGAAGAGGCGCTGGTGGCCGCCTACCAGGGGCTGTAACTGAGCCAGGCCGCCGGCGCGTAAAGCCAGAGGATGACTGCCAGGGCCAGAAAGGTGCCAAACGGCAACGCAGTCTTGCCCGAGCCGCGGCCGACCACGATCATCCCGAGTCCCACCAGAGCTCCCGTGATCGACGCAACAACGAGCACCCCGACCACACCGTGCAGGCCGACCACTGAGCCAATGGCAGCAAGGTACTTGACATCACCCCAACCCATCCCCTCGATGCCTCTCAGCAGCTTGTAAATGACAATCACCAAGATTGGCAGCAAAGCACCTACGGTAGCCCCTGCCAACGAATCGAGCCACCACGTGTAGCCACCCAATAACGAACACACGAGGCCGAAGACGATCGACGGATAGGTGAGAACGTCGGGAAGGATCTGGAAGTCGAGATCAATCAAACCAAGCGTGACCGAAACCCACGCGAAGATTACGACCTCGAAACCGGTCACACTGAGGCCCCAGCGTGCGACGGCGGCCACCGCCAGAAGCCCACTAACGAGTTCGACCAGAGGGTAGCGAAAAGAGATGGGAGCCTTGCACTCCCGACAACGGCCGCGCAGAAGAACCCACGAGATGAGAGGGATGTTGTCGTACCACCGGATCGGAGTCGAACACGCCGGACACGAGGACGGCGGCGTGCGCACGATCGAGATCTCCCGAGGAAGCCTGTAAATGATCACGTTGAGAAAGCTCCCCACGACCGCCCCGAAAGCGAATGCGAAGGCCATCACGAACGGTTGTTCGAAATCACCCATCGGTAGAGCTCCCCCTGTTGCCGCACCATGAGATCTCGATCGAACTGTTGCAGGCCCCTACGCGCCGCCGCCCCCATCCGCTCCCTCAGATCCGCATCCCTCAGCAGGCGGGTCACTGCGTCGGCCAAGGCCACGATATCCCCGGCCGCGACAAGGTATCCGTTGTCGTCCGGTCGTACCACCTCGATCGTTCCGTCGACCGCGGTCACCACCACCGGCACCCCGGCTGCCAAAGACTCCACCACCGAGCAGGGCAAGCCCTCGTGCCGCGACGTCAGCACCGAAACATCGGTTGCCGCAAGAAGCCCGGCCACATCGTCCCACCATCCGCTGAAGACGATGCGCTCCGCGACCCCGAGCTCCCTCGCGAGGCTCTCGGCGGCCCTCCGTAAAGGGCCATCACCAGCCATCACGAACCACACCTCTGGATTCCCCTCATGGACCGAGGCTGCAACCCGAACGAAGTCCAGCGGCGCCTTCTGCGGTTTGAAATTGCCCACCTGGGTCACCAGCCGTGCGTCCGCCGGCACGCCCAGCTTTCGTCTCACTGCGTCCCCGCCCGCGGCGCCCGCAAACTGCGCGAGGTCGATGCCGGCTCGGATCACCTGCGAGTTGCCCTCATCGAACAACCCCAGGTCGATGCCGCGCTTGCGATCGACCTCGGAAACCGTCACGAATTTGGTGGTGAAGCGTGACATGACCCTCTCGGCAGTCCGAAAGGAGATGCGTTCCATGGTCGATTGGAGCGGTGTGAAACCGAAGCCATGGACGGTGTGCACCGCCGGAACCCCCTCGAGACGGGCCGCGATCCGGCCCAGAATGCCCGCCTTGGAAGAATGGGTATGGATCACCTGGGGCCGGAAGGAGCGCGTCGCGCCGCGCAAGGAGGTCAGCGCCCGAATGTCTGAAAGGGGCGCGACCGGCCGGACAAGAGAATCAATCGGAAATTGTGTGAGATCGCGAATCTCCGCCGCCTCTTGGTCGAGAAGATCCCCGGGGCCCCAGGCCAGCGCGACATCGAACACCTTTCGATCGAGGGCCCTGGCCGTGTGCAGCACCACTCGCTGCGCGCCGCCCAACTCGAGCCGGGTGATGGCGAGCAGGACCCTGATGCGATCAGTCACTGCGGGACCGTCCACCGTCTACTCAGCCGCCGCCAGCCGACGGGCCGCCGACATGCCATCGAGAATCGCATCTTCCATCGCCGAGTATTTCCACTCGGCCCATCGTCCCGAGAGGGTTACATCGTACTTTCGGAAGAAGCTCCTCAGCTGCGCCACCGCCTCACGTCGAGAGTGGTCGAAGACAACATAGGCGGGGTCGAGGACCGTGATTCTTCGCACCTGAAGAGCGCTCTCGTCGAGCAGGCCAACTTCTGCCAGCGCCTTCTGCGCTTTCTCGGCGAGAGACACGACGTCGCCCTCATCCGGATCCAGGCTCATTTCCAACGAAACTGTGTGACAGCCGTGAGGTGCGAGATCCCCGTGATTCGAAGGAAATCCCACCCGGTAGAAGGGAAGCTCGGAATCCGGGAAGTAGAGCCAATGCTGTTCCGACGGAGCCGGTCCCGCGACACCGAGCGCGAAATTGACGACTCGCACCCATCTCAGGGCTCGTCTGGCGGCGGCCACTTCTTCCGGCAGCGTATCGCTAACGAGATCGACGAGGGCTGGGAGCGATATGGTCGACACGGTCTTCTTCCACCCCACGCGCTCTCCATCCGCAATCTCCACCCACCTTTCCCCGAGATGGACCCGAACGACCTCATGCTCGAGCCGGAGATCCGTCACTCGCTCCGCAATCGTGCTTGGCAGCAGATCGATGCCGCCCTTTTTCGGATAGCGAAAGGTGGCGTTATAGCCGACATCTTCGTCGTGCAGGCCGAGGGCGCCGTTGACCACGTCCTCCAGCCTCGGTTTCGGAACGTAGCGACCAACCCAGTCGAGGCTCAGCTCGTCGGGGCGAGCACGATACAGCTTCGAGTTGTAGGGAAAGAAGAAATGCTCGGCGAGGCCTGCTCCGAACCTCCCGAGAACCCACTTTTCGAAATCGGCCGGTTCATCGGCCGGCTCCTCCGACCACGCGCGGATGAATCCGAGCAGGCAGTCGCGACGCACCTCGGGTGCGAGGCCGTGGGTGTTGATCTGTACCGGATAGGGGGTAGACCGGCCACCGATGACGACCGCTGCCTTCCGCTCATGGATCCCCAGTTGGGACCACAGGCCGATCGCCTCCAGATAATCCGCCGTTTCCTGGCGCGCCACGTGCAACAGGTGGCCGGTGTAATCGAAGACATAACCCTGATCGGCGATGCTTCGGCATGCACCACCCGGCTCGTTCTCGCGCTCCAGCACTATCGGTGGCGACCCCGATCGCTCCAGCTGCTCCGCGGCCACCAGACCCGTGAGGCCACCACCGAGAATCAGCGTCCTCTCCATCACGACTCCATCGGCACCATTGCCAGCCAGACCAGAAGGCCGGCTGTGGCGACGCCGACGATGCCCGTCAGCACGAGCGTGGTCATCGGATCGAGGTAGAGCACCACCAGGCCGATGGCTCCGAAGACAACCGCAACCGCATAGCTGACGACCACTGTTCCGGCGGTCCAGTCGTCGAGGCGCTTGCGTACCCGAAGTGGGAAGTGGTCCGGGCTCCCGTAGTAAATCTTGCGCCCCGACTTGATTCTCAGCACCACCACGTAGGCGGTGTCGATGATGGGCACGGCGAGGATGTAGAGCGGCGCCAACCAGCCGACGGGGTTGTTTTGTGTGTAATCCATCACCATCGCCAGCGCGCCGAGCGTGAGCCCGAGGAACAAGCTCCCGCAGTCACCGAGATAAATCGTTGCGGGATAGAAGTTCGAGCGGAGGAAACCGAGCAGTGCGCCGATCAATGCGACCGTAAACGCGGCCACCATGAGGCGGCCGTTGAGCAGCGCCACCACCAGCAGGAAAG
Organism: Acidobacteriota bacterium; assembly: GCA_022340665.1. Taxonomy (NCBI): domain Bacteria; kingdom Pseudomonadati; phylum Acidobacteriota; species Acidobacteriota bacterium. The sequence continues at coordinate 14,740 of JAJDNM010000076.1, forward strand.
TGGCGGATATGACTCCCAAACCGCTCGCCAGGCCGTCCATGATATCGACCAGATTGAATGCGTTGGAGAGCCCGACCAACCACACCACGGTAACCACGAGCTGCAGCCACCACGGCATGATCGCGACCTGGACCATGATGCCTGACTTGATGAGCACGAAGACCGCCACGACCTGGCCAATGACCTTCGGTTTCGGCGTCAACGCACCGAAGTCGTCGATCAGGCCGACCGTCATGACGATGGTCGAGGCAAGCAACAGGGCCAGCAAGTCCTGGTCGAATTCGAAGGTCATCCCGATAGAGAGGAGGAAGGCTATGAAAACGGCCAGCCCTCCGAGGTAGGCCACCGGCTCTCGGTGTTTCTTGAGAGCACCGTCAGGCCGGTCGACCACTCCGAATCGGAGGGCCGCTTCTCGTGCCATCGGTGTCCCGACCAAAGCGAGGAGGTAGGCGAGCACGAAACCGAGGATGAGGCGAATCGTCATGGCAGCTCGTGCAACCTCCGTCGGCCGGATTTGTTCGGCTTCCTCCACTCGCGCATCACCATCGGCCACCGCCGGCGCAGGTGCCCAAGGAGCGACGGCCGACGCAAAACGCCCGCCACCGTAACACTCGAATCCCATATCAAGAGTAGGGGGAGGCGCATCAGAAGATCAAGAGGGTGGAGATGGCGGATCAGCGTCATCCAGCGATTCGAAAGAATGTGGGCCTCGAGGGCCGGAGGACGCCGCCAACGGAGCGGACCTCCCCCTGTTGAAGCGCCCGCCCCACGGCGGTGGGTTCCCACGGCTTCGGGGCAGCTCCGAATTCGCCAGCCCGAGTTGACAAGTCGCCAACCGAGCTCCAGGTCCTCCCAGAAGCAAAAGAAGTGCTGTGCCCACGGACCGTGTTCTTCTGCTACCGACTCCAGCGCGTCGCGGCGAAAGACGGCCAGCGCACCGCAGGCGGACAACACGTCCGTCGCCCTGAGAAGATCGCGAGTCGGGGGTTGCCCGTAACCTAGGTCTTCCACCTCCAGATTCCACGGCTTCAGGCGTTGACCCACGGTGTCTACGGTCCGGTCATTGCTTCGCATCAGGAGCGGCGCGACACAAGCCAGGGTGGGGTCCGCCTCCAATTCGGCAACGGCTTTTTCGAGACAATCTGAAGCAATGACCACGTCCGGGTTGAGGAAGGCGAGATGCTCACACTCACCACCGATTTCTCGAAAGCCACGGTTGCATCCCCCGGCAAATCCGCTGTTGGGCTCCTCGACGACTAGCTTCACCCGAGGATCGTCGAATTCCCGAACGAACTCCCGGGAGTTGTCTTCGGAAGCGTTGTCCACTACGACTACCTGTTCGAGGCCATCAGCCCTGAGAAGCGCCTCGATGCAGAGCGGGAGGTCTTCGGCTGAGTTATGGCTCACCACCACCGCACCGATTCTCACTGGACAGCTCCTGACTGAGATGCAATCCGGGGAAGGCAAGCCATCAATTGATTATAAGGGGCGGTGGGACCGGACAGCATTCGCAAGATATTTCAACTGCGAGACGTAGCTGCGACAATGGTTGGGATGGCGAACGGCCCCTCCGCAGATGCATCGTCGATCGCGAACCGCGGTTGGCTGCAGCTCCTCCTGCTGCTGGCGATTATCGCGGTGTTGCTTTCTCCGGCCTTGCGTGCCGAGTTTCTGTGGGACGACTTCAAACAGATCGCCGAATCACCCACGATCGACGATCTTGGGAGAATCCCGTTCTACTTCACCCACAATGTCGTGGAGTCGGCCGGCGGCGAGGGTCGGGGAGCCGAAGGCGTCGACACCTATCGGCCACTCTTCATGGTTACCCTGGCCGCGGTTTACCAGGTCAATGGACCCGACCCCTTCTGGTTCCACGCGTCCGTGCTGGCGGCCCACCTGCTCGTGTGCGCGCTGCTGTGGTGTCTCGCCATCCGCTGGATCGACTCGAGTCTCGCAGCGGCGATCGCGGTTTTCTTCTTCGCCTGCCACCCGGTCACCGCAGAAGCCTACTTGTGGCCATCCGCCCTACCGGAACCACTGGCCGCAGCTGGTCTTCTCGGCGCCGTGCTCATCCTCGATCATCTCTCGCCATACGGTCGACAGCGATCTCGGGCGTGGGTCGTGGCGACCGTCGCCGGAATCGTGTTCTTTGCCGGTCTCCTGAGCAAAGAGATCGTGCTAGCTGGCCTGTTGGCGCTCGGTCTCTTCCTCGTCGCGTCGCGAAAGGTACTGGTGCGGTATCTCATGCCGGCCACGGTCGCCGTGATCGTCTTCCTGGTCATGCGTGCGGCAGCCCTCGATGGGATGCAGGCGGCAGGAGCAGATGCGACGCAACGCATCCAGGCCCTCAAGGTCTACCCGGTTCTTCTCGTCGATGGCCTTCACTCGATGCTCACCATGCAGCCGATCGGCATTCGTCATCTGTCATGGGAGTACGCGGGTGTCAGCTGGAGCACGAGCTGTCTGGCTGCAGCTCTTTGCGTGGTGATCCTCGTCGTCACGATCATCGCCCGGCGAATCGCGCCCTTGGCCCCGACCGCAGCATTGACTACGGGGCTGATGCTTGCCCCAATCGCGTTGGTGGCAACGGTTCCCGGGTGGGGCGGCTTCGGCAGATACCTCTATGTGCCGCTTGCCGTGACCAGCCTCGCGCTGGCCGACCTTGGTCTGGCGGCCCACACGAAGCTTGAAACCAGCCGCCCGCTGTTCCGCTGGGCGGTACCGGCAATCGTAGCAGTTGTCATCATCTCCGAAATCGTCGGCCTGCAGCGTGCCCTTCACGTCTATGCCAATCAGGAAAATCTCGCGCGCGCCGCGATCGAGATCTTCCCCGACGGACCGGATGGCTGGGAGTGGCTCGGCAACGTGTACCTCGATCGTGGTGAATTGGAGGCCGCACGCGAGTGCTACCGCGAGGCCACCGAGCGAGCGCCGGAGCTTTACCGCCCACGTCACAACCTCGCCGCCGCCCTCCTCTACACCGGACACCCCGCCGAAGCCCTCGAACAGCTCGAGATTCTCAACTCCCTCCATCCTCCGACCGGGCCCGGATCGAAGGTCGCCGTCGACGCTTTGATGGCGTTAGGACGATGGGACGAGGCCGGCGAACGGTTGGTGCTCAGCCTCGACAGGGACCCCAACTACGGCCCACTCGGTGAAACTGCTTCGCGTCTGCTTGACCAACATCCCCATCAAACCGAATTTAGGGCGTGGCTTGAGTATGAGCTCGGATTGCCTGAACACCGGAAGGCCGCAATTGTCCTGCGACCGATGTTGGGGATTGACGAATGATCAAAGCGGCAAAGCGAAAGAGGACAATCACCGCTTGGGCTTTGGGTCTGTTGTTCTGCCTGGCGTGCGCCCCCGCTCAAAAGCGATCAGCAGCAGCCGAGCACGTCCGGGTCGGTCATCAACATCTGGCCGACGGACGGGTCGCTGCCGCAGAGGCCGAGTTCGAGAAGGCAGTTCAGCTCGACCCAGCTGCGGTCGAAGCGCACGTTCAGCTGGCCAACATATGTGTCATGCGCGGCCGTGTCGCCGAGGCTGAGGAGAGATTCGCGTCTCTGTTGGATCGCTATCCTGAAAGCTCTCTGGTACTCAGCGGGTGGGGAAAGCTGCTCGCTGCTACCGGCAGACTCGAGCAGGCCGAGCCGGTGTTGCGGCGCGCGGTTGAGTCCGAAAACCCATCTCTGGACGCAGCCATGGATCTCGCAACAGTCCTGGCCACACTCGGCCGTATTGAAGAGGCGCTCGCCGCCTATGAGCGAGCATCGGATCTCGGTGCGTCTACCTCGATTCCGTTCTTGATCGGCTGGTCCGAGGTGCTGGACCGGGCTGGTCGACCAGACGATGCCATCGAGAAGCTCGAGATGTCGGCGAGCATGGACCCCGACAATCCTGAAGTCCTTGAAGGTCTGGGCAGAGCGTATCTCGAGACAGGTCGGCCAGAGGAGGCCGTCAGTATTCTACGTCGAGCGCTGGCAGCCACTCAGCCGGGCTCAGATCTTTATGCCACTCGACGTCAGGCTTTCGAAAAAGCCAATACGGCAGTACCCCGGCGCAGAGCTCATCCGACGATGCCAAATGTGCTGCTGATCGTGATCGACACCTTGAGATCGGACCACGTGGGCGCTTATGGTTACCCTTACCCGACAACTGCGAATATCGATCGCCTCGCAACAAGGTCAGTGGTGTTCGAGACGGCCGTCAGCCAGGCGCCTTGGACTGCGCCCGCTATCGCCTCGCTCTTCACCGGGCTTTACCCTTCAGTTCACGGGCTGGACGGAGGAATCCGATGGAGCGAGCCGGCGACGTCCAACGGCGGGAATCTCCCGTTTGCGGTTCAGAAGACTCTCCCGCCGGGACATCAGACGATGGCCGAGCTGTTCCACAGGGCTGGCTACACAACCGCGGGTTTTGTGTCCAACCTCTATGTCAATGCGATCTTTGGCTTCGCTCAGGGTTTTGATCATTTCGACGACTCGCACGAAGACTATCTTTTCCCGGATGGCGAAGCCAAGCGGCGAGCAGAGGTCACCAACCAACGAGTCTTCGACTGGTTGTCATCAGGAGTCGAAGAGCCGTGGTTCCTCCTTGTTCACTACAACGACCCCCACTGGCCCTACGAACCACCATCTCCCTACGGACAAAGCTTCACCTTCGGCTACAACGGTTCTCTGACACCCAACACGACTCGTGAGATCGTGGTCACTCACCACGAGGTTCCTCCTCCCATTTCTGAACAGGATCTGGCCTATATTGTGGGCCTCTATGACGGCGAGATCCAATACATGGACGCACAGCTCGGCCAGCTCCTGGAGGCCGTTGGCGGCCTGCAGCTGAAGCGCGATCTCGTGTCGGTGGTGACGGCCGACCATGGTGAGGAATTCCTCGATCATGGGGCCTTCAACCATGGCTACACCCTGTATGAGGAGCAGACCTCGGTACCATTCATCATTTCCGCGCCTTCGAGGCTGAAACCATGCCGAATTTCCCAGCAGGTTCGCCTTATCGATGCTGCGCCGACTCTTCTGGACCTCGCACGCATCGACCTATCAGGCGCTCGTTTTCAGGGGCGGAGCCTCCTCCCACTCATAAACGGATCGGATACCGATGCCCTTGATGCATTCAGCGAAGCAACCAACTTCGGCGGTCAGTACGCGATTCGAAGTGCAGGCTCGATGAAGCTGATTCACTCACTGGCATCTCAATCGTGGCTTCTTTTCGACCTCCGGACCGATCCTCGTGAACAAGATGATCTGAGTGCACGACACTCGACAGAAGTCCAAGAATTGTCCTCTCGGATCGACGCCTGGCGAGAGAGAAACCGCCTTCTCCATCGTGCAATCGGTGCCTCGGAAACCGCGCTCGACCACGTGGTCCTGGATGAAAAAACGCAGCAGGGGCTCCAGGCACTTGGCTATATCGATCCCTGAAGAACGCGCTCCATTCGATCAAGATGCCGTTCGACCGAAAAATCTGTCCGCGCCCGCCGGCGTCCCGCTTCGCCGAACCGACCACGGAGACCTTCGTCTTTCGTGAGCTGCAAAATCGCGCTCGTGAGGCCGGCCACATCGCCTGGCGGGCACAAAATGCCCGTTCCACCGTCGATTACCATCTCCGGCACTCCGCCGTTTGCGTAGGCTACCACCGGCTTGCCGACGGCCATGGCTTCCATCACCACTCGCGGCAAGGGATCCGGCCACAGCGTCGTCAGTGCGAGTCCGTCTACCGCCGCCATGAGTTCCCATATCTCCGGCTGTGGAGGCACGATTCGCATTCGTTCAGCTGCGGGCCCGCTATCGATTTCATTTCGTAATGTGCCGACGAAGGACGACGAGCCGTGACCCGCGATCAGGAACCAGGCATCGGAACATTTTTCGGACACCCGATGAGCGGCACGCACGAAGTCAACCGCGCCCTTGTGTTGCACGAGCTGGCCGAACCACCCGAATACCGTCGCCCCAGACGGAAGATCGAATCGCGCACGCGCCGATGCGCAATCGGGGAGGGTGTCGGGAATCTCGACGCCGTTGTGGATCACCTCCAACGAAACCCCGAGACCTTCCGCACGAATCCAATCCGCAACCGCCTCACTCACCGCGACGATCCGATCTGCATCGCGACGCAGCCGGCCGGCAAACCAGCGACGCCGTGCACCCGGAGGGAGGATTTCGTGGACATGCCACACCACTGGTCGCCCGGACGCTCGTGCTGTGGCCGCACCTCGGAGGTGGGGGAGGCAGTTGACGTACACAACGTCGGGGTCGAACTCGGAAAAGAAAGACGCCAGAGAGCCCGTCCCGGGGTCTGGAAGCAGAAAGCGCGCGCCGCGCACCAGCTGTCTCCACGCCGGCTGACGATCCGCCTGCACGAGCCAGCAGCACCGGACTGGAATTCGCCGGACCTCGATACCGGAATCCTCGAGGGGAGAGTCGAACGCCCACGGGCCGGGAACCGACACCGCCACCTGGTGGCCACGCCCGACAAGCCCTCGGGCGACGAGCTCGAGCACTCGCTCAGCACCGGTAGGCGCCGTTCTCGAAGCGAGATGGGAAAGCATTGCAACCTTCATCGACAGATCCAATACGGCCGTATCCCGGTAATTCCCCACATCAGGCACGGCTTCCGATCTGAACTGAGTCGCGAGACCAGCCGCAAGCAGCCTTGACCGCCGTGGCGGCCGCGTCACGAAGGCTACGGCCTACGACCAACGAGAATCTCGTCGGACCGAGAGCGCGCCTCCACGTTCGGTTGCGCTTTGCCGATGTGGCCCATCGTTGTTCAAGCCGCGCAAGAATATCCGGCCCTTCAATCTTCGAGACGTGTTCGAAGGCGGTAATCAAGGCCGGATCGGAGTACTCGCTGGCGGTTGCCGGCAGCTCTCTCCGAAAAACCATGTCGGCCGCCAGCATCGCCAAACCCAGTCGAGAGTCTCCAGTTCGTTCGAAATGTCGCCACACCCGATCCAGGTACTGCCATTGAATGCGCGCATCATGGGGCCTGGAATCGAGCAGTCCTCGGTAGGCCTGTGATGCCTGCAAAGCCCGGTGAGCTCCGAAGTGGAACGCCTGCAGCGGCGAAGGATCGCTCGCGTGCAGAACCAGGTCCCTTGGAGGGTTCATGACCATCACCTTCTCTCCCGGAAACTCGGGGTCGGGATCAACGTAGAGGGTCTCCCGGTGCTTATTCCAATGGACCCGATTGGAAAAAAGATGAGCACCGATAATCTGGCTTTCGGTCATCCAGTCGGTCACCGCAAATACCAGATGATCGAGGCGCGGCCGCCGTTCGAAAACCTGAACCAGATCTGCAAGAACTTCGCGGTCGGCGAGAATCATGTCTGCGTCGAGTTTGAGGAAGAGGTCGTGGTTTCCTCGTTCGGCCATTACCGTTTGATACAGCCGGGCGTGTGCCTCGGCGTTCGGCAGGCCCTCGAACAACCTGTGCTCCCAGGATGTGTAACTCTGGTTCTCGAGAGAATTTCGGCATCGCCCGAACTCCGCTTCACCGGAATAGAGAGTCAGGACGAGTACGGAGGGGCGGACATTTGACGGCATTTCGGGCGGTCGTGCCACAGCCGAATTATAGGCCACGGTGTAAATCGAACCATCCGTGTTTGTATGATTGTGTTGCACAAGCATGCGGGATGTCGGCGATGGTTTGTCGTGGATTCTCAGCCGTTACCGGGTGCGCCTTCTCCTGCGGGCGGCCGGGCGGCTCGGGGAGATCCTCCGTTATTCGACGGTACGACCACCGCAGGATCAACGATTTCACATAGTCTCAGCGCAGCGCAACATGGGCGAGACGGCCGTTCGCTGCCTTGAATCGGTCAAAAACCAGAATTATCCGAAGCACCTCGTTCAGCACGTGATTATCGATGACGCGTCCACGGACGAAACTCCAGAGATCATCAACAACTGGATTCAGGCGCACCCCGATCAACGGGTGACTTTCATCCACAACACCAAGCGCATCGGAATGCTCGGGAATAATCTCGCCGGCTTTCGCACAGCAAACGACACCGACATCGGTATCGAACTCAACGGTGACGATTGGCTGCCCGACTCGGGGGTCCTTCGATTTTTCAACAAGGTATATAACGAACACGACGTATGGATGACGTACAACTCTCTGCGGCAGACAGACGGAACGGTTCTCTTCCAGTTACCGCCTCCGCGAGAGGTGCGCAGGCTTCGTAGTTATCGCCAAGCGCCGTGGACGACGAGCCACCTCCGCACCTTCCGAATGCGTCTTTACCGCCTCGTACCGAGCCAGCACCTCAAGGACCCGACGACCGGATCATACTGGGACATGGCTCCCGACATCGCCGTCTACCTCGCGATGCTGGAAATGGCGGGAGAACATGCCCGCCACATCTATCGGATCACCTGCACCTACCATCCCCACGCCATGTCCGAGCATGTACGAGACCGAGCTCGCCAACTGGCAACCGATGAACGAATTCGAGATCTTCCGCCATGCCAACCGTTGAAATCCCTGCAACCACCATCCTCCACAACGTCCCCCTGAATCCAAAACCAGGGTATTTCTCTCATCAGCCACTGCTATACAATCTCAAGAGATGAGCCACTTGGCCAAAGACCACCTGGCAGATCATTCCATCGTCATCGAGCCGTCAAAAGGCTGGGTGCCGGTCAGGCTGCGCGACCTTTGGGAGTACCGCGACCTCCTATACTTCCTCGTCTGGCGCGACGTCAAGGTACGCTACAAGCAGACTGTGCTTGGCGCAGCCTGGGCAATCTTACAGCCGACCCTGACCATGGTCGTCTTCACAATCTTTTTCGGCGGTATCGCAGGGATTTCCTCCGACGGCCTGCCATATCCGATTTTTTCCTATACAGCACTACTCCCGTGGACATTTTTCGCCCAGGGTCTGAGTCAGTCCTCGAACAGCTTGGTCGGCTCGCAGAACCTCATCACCAAGGTGTATTTCCCTCGCCTGATCATACCGTTGGCAGCCGTGTTATCCGGGGTCGTGGATTTCTTCCTTGCTTTCCTGGTGTTGTTGGCGATGATGGCCTTCTACGGCATCTGGCCCGGGCTCGCCGTTATTTGGCTACCCTTGTTTCTCGCCCTCGCGTTTGCCACGGCACTTGGCGTTGGATTGTGGATGTCGGCGCTCAATGTCGAGTACCGCGACGTGCGCTACGTTGTGCCATTCCTGGTCCAGATCTGGCTTTTCATCACGCCGGTGATATATCCGACTTCCGCAGTGACCGATCGCCTCCAGTCGATCGGCCTACCGACATGGCTGTACGGCCTCAACCCGATGGTCGGCGTGGTCGAGGGCTTTCGCTGGGCTCTGCTGGGAGTAGGCTCGAGACCCGGGCCGCTGATCCTGGCGAGCGCCGCAGTCACCGCCCTGATCACTGTTTCCGGCGCCTTTTACTTCCGCCGCATGGAGCAGACCTTCGCTGACGTGGTGTAATGGGAGGGATGGGCGAGGTCGTTATCCGCGCCGAGGGGCTCGGCAAGCGGTACCGCATCGGTCGCCATGAAGCTCCCTACAAGACACTGCGAGAGTCACTTTCCGGCCTCGCCATGGCTCCGGTGCGCCGGCTTGAAGCGCTCGCGCGCGGTCGGCCTCTTCAGCGCGAACACGAGACGATCTGGGCTCTCAAAGATGTCAATCTCGACGTCCGCCAGGGGGAGGTACTCGGCATCATCGGCCGCAACGGTGCCGGCAAGAGCACCCTGCTCAAGATTCTGTCTCGAATCACCGAGCCGACCGAAGGCCGTGTCGTGCTCAACGGGCGGGTCGGTTCTCTCCTCGAGGTTGGGACGGGCTTTCATCCAGAACTGACCGGTCGTGAGAATATCTACCTCAACGGCGCCATCCTCGGTATGCGCAAGACCGAAATCGACCGGCGTTTCGACGAGATCGTCGACTTCGCCGAAATCGAGCGTTTTCTCGACACTCCCGTCAAGAGATATTCGAGCGGCATGTACGTTCGTCTCGCTTTCGCAGTAGCCGCCCACATGGAGTCGGAGATCCTCCTCATCGACGAAGTTTTGGCAGTCGGAGATGCGGAGTTTCAAAAGAAATGCTTGTCAAAGATGAAGGACGTTGCCACCAAGCAGCGGACCGTTATTTTTGTAAGCCACAATATGGCGGCGGTCGAGCAGCTCTGTCATCGCTCAATCCTTCTTCAAAACGGAATGTTGGAATTCGATGCCAGCTCGAAAGATGTGATCGACCGATATCTCACCGATCCCGGCGAAAAAACGGTCCAGTTAGGTGCCGGTTCTCACTCGTTTTCGGACGAAAATGGTTCGGACCAACAAAATCGACGCATACTCCGCGCCGTTCGTCTCCTGGATGCCGACGGCAATTCGCGCGAGAACTTCGTTATCGGCAAACCTCTCACCATCGAAATTGATGTCGAGGGCGTATCAGCGATACCAGGGGCGTGGATAGGTGTCATCTTCCATTCATCCTTAGGCCATACAATCGCGTCCATCAATACCGGCATGACGAAAACACGCGTCGCTCAGCCGCGATCAGCACCCGAAACGGCGAGACTCCAAATTCCTCGATTACCATTCACCCCGGGCAGTTACTGGATATCCGTTAGCATCACGCGGGGTTTGCTCGGACGAGTTGATTTTTGCGATCGGGCTGTGAAGTTCCAGGTCGAATCTGGCGACGTGTACGGCACCGGTTATGCGCTGAGCGGGGAAAACGGTCTTGTCTTTCTTGACGGCTCATGGGAGATCGTGCCGGCATCCGGAGGTACCACAATTGCGCCCTGATCGCAGCCGAATATTCACGTTCTCTCCGCTCTGCTCGGGAGACGACCCACCCGGAAAGTGGTGGGCCACGGACGATGCCGATGACGTACGGACGCCAAACGGCACGGCGCCGCCGGGTAGGTAACGCCCTATGGAACCCGCAACCGTTGCGTCGCAGAATTCGGGACACTCTGCCGACATCGAAATATTGAGGGTCGACCTTCTCAATAGCGAGCGGGAGACCGTCGAGGAAATCGCTGCACTCGCTTCCCGGCTCGAAATCGGGCTTGGCTGGCACTATCTGCTCGACCTTGGCTGGTTGTGCCGAAAACTCGGTGAAGGATATGGTGCGAAGGTTCTTGACGCGGGTGCCGGAACTGGTGTCCTGCAGTGGTATTTGGCCGACCATGGAGCCAATGTGCTCAGCGTCGATCGTGGTGCCCGGTTCGAACCAACACACCGTATTCGGCGCAGCTTTCGCGTCGAGGGATATGAAGCCGGGGATGGCGTTGCTCCGAACGGGATGTTGAGCACTCGTTCGACCTCCTGGAGAAGGATCGTGGGCTATCCGCGTCGTCTCGCGGTCGATCTTGCGCACGCCTCGTTGGAGAAGATCAGTCGCAAGGCACCGGGCCGCGTCACATTCCTCAACGCCGATTTGGCTGATCTGAGCTCGGTACCGGAGGATTCGATTGACGCGGTGGTTTCCGTCTCGGCCTTGGAGCACAATGACCTCGAGGCAATTCCAGCCATCGTAACCGAGCTGCATCGAGTCCTGAAACCTGGAGGTCGCCTGCTCGCGACCATGGCAGCGAGTCAGGATCGAGACTGGTACCACGAGCCATCGAAGGGCTGGGTATTGACCTCCGACTCCATACGACGACTCTTCGGTGCGCCCCGCGCTCATGTGCTTGGATTCGACGATTATGACGAATCTCTCAGGCAATTGACCGCATGCGAGGAACTTCGGACAGGATTGGCAGCGTTCTATTTCGAATCCGGTGAGAACGGTATGCCATGGGGCAAATGGCAGCCAGCCTATCTACCGGTCGGAGTTGCGCTGACGAAGAGCCGGCCAGAAATGGATGGTCTCTGGTGCTGACTCTCACTCACGCCAGCCTAGCGACCATCGAGGAATTGTTCCGATACAAAGCCGAGGGGTTCGCGCTGGAGCCGTTTCCCGGCTATACCCCGGACCAGTGGGGAATCAAGGCACACAATCGGCCATGGATTGCCGCCGCCGGCGAGTTCACTGAAGGCCAACGGGTACTCGAGGTGGGTGGGGCGTACAGCCTGTTATTGGAGCGTCTCGCACTCAACTGCGGCGTCGAGTCGTGGGTGGTTGATGATTTCGGAACCAAGAGTGACGAACTCTTCTGGGCCCGTTGGAGCGATCCACATGAATATGCTGCCCAACACCCCAGTATTCGATATGTATTCGAACGGCTCGGTGACAAGGGAAGCACCCTGCCGGAACACCACTTTCACCGCATCATTTCGGTCTCGACCCTCGAACACGTCCCGGAGGCCGATCGGACAGCCGTGTTAACGGAGGCCCATAAGCTCCTCGCACCTGGCGGTATCGAGCTGCACACGATTGACATCGCTGTCGCACGGCCCGCCCGTGTGATTGCAGATGGGGTGCTGGATTGGCTGACACCGTTGTGGTTGCACAGACTTCATTTCCCATCGGAAATTCGAAAATGGATCTCGCACGTAGCTGATTCCGGAGTGAAGGTCGCCACAACCATACCCAACTCGTGGGCCCTGCTCGATCGCCGGACGCTCGTCGAGTCACCTGACGTCGTCTTTCGTTTCTATCCGCCGAATGACGCTCCGAAAGAATATCACCCGAGCGCATCGTTGCTGCTCATGATCCAGGATCTTTGAATTGCAGGATGCATCGACGATACGAGATACAGGGCACCTGTGGGACGGTGCTCGGGCTGAGCGTTTTTCTGTTCAAACGCGGGCAACTCTCCCTTCACCACCAACAGGATCCTGGCGGTCGGCAAGACAACGCGGGTGTTTCTGAACACGGAGGCAGTCGGATGAACCGAGGTTTTGGCCCCTTTCAGTTGGCACACGCCATTCTGCGGCACGCTCGATCCTCATGCAGCGAGCTGTCACGAGGCTGGTTGCACTCGACAATGTGGCGCAGCCTTCGACGTTGCGAGGCCCTCAGGAATCGCCATTTGGGCGAGCGGTGTTTTTTGTTGGGCAATGGTCCCAGCCTCCGCAAGACGGATCTCTCTCGTCTCAGCGACCAGATTGTCATTGGGACAAACCGGATTTACCTGATGTTTGACGAACTCGGGTTTTCGACCACGTACTACGTTTCTGTCAACCGCCTTGTCATCGAACAATGTTGTGAAGAGATCGCCTCTCTCTCGATGCCGAAGTTCCTGAGCTGGGAATGCCGGGACGTGGCCCGGTTCACCACCAGCACGATCTTCTTGCGGCGGGCTTCGGGACCGGCTTTCTACACCGACGTCGGTCAGGGTTATTGGGAAGGGGCCACCGTCACCTACGCCGCCCTGCAGCTCGCCTTCCACCTCGGCTTTCGGGAGGTAGTGCTCCTCGGTGTCGACCACAGCTTCAAGACCAAGGGAGAGCCCCACCAGGAGGTGGTCTCCTCCGGAGACGACCCGGACCATTTCGACCCGACCTACTTCGGCAGCGGTTTTCGGTGGCAGCTCCCTGACCTTGAGACATCAGAGCTCGCCTACCGCATCGCCGACTTCGTTTACCGTGATTCAGGACGCCGCGTCGTCGACGCGACCGTCGGTGGACAGCTGCGAGTATTCCCCCGGATCGACTTCGATACCCTCGAGATCTGAAGGTGGTTGGGGCCATGTCGACCGAGCCGCCCGGAGGCCACACGACGAGAGAAGCATTGTCGTGAGTAGCAGCCCTCTTTTCTCCATTGTCATTCCCAATCTCAACGGCGCAAGGTTCCTAGCCGAGGCGCTGGAGTCAGTCCTCGCCCAGTCCGGGCCGACCTTAGAGCTCATCGTGGTCGACGGTGGCAGCACGGACGGGTCACTGGAAATCCTCGACCGTTTTCGCGACCATATCGACGTTCTGATTGCTGAACCGGATCGCGGCCAGGCCGACGCGATCATGAAGGGAGCGGCAACCGCCAGCGGTCAGCTCTTCAACTGGATCAACTCTGACGACCTTCTGCTCCCTGGAGCGCTCGAAACGGTGGCCAACGCCATCGGGAATCACAACTGCTTTGGCGGCGCGGTGCAGGAAGTGGACGAGTCGGGCCAACCGGTCGGCGTCGTCCTGCAAAGACGACTCACCGCCGAGGCCATCCTCCGTCACCCGTGGCGGGGGTCGTCCTACCACCAACCGGGCGTCTGGCTCCGCCGTGACAAATTCCTCGACTGCGGTGGCCTCGACGTGGCCCTCCACTTCGCTTTCGACCGCGACATGATGATCCGCTATCTGGCTTCCGGCGAATCGGCGCGCATCACGGATCAGCCGCTGGCCGGCTTCCGGCTCCACTCCGGTTCAAAGACGGTGAGCCAGTCCGACAGATTCAACCAGGAACAGCGCGAAACCCTCGTTCGCTACTCAGAGCATGGACCGCCGCGGCTCCGGAAAATCGCCGCGGCTCACCTCGAACGACTGATGTGGTGGTCAGATCTCGAGGAGATCGAGGCAATGGCGGAGGCGGGTCACCGGATCGAGGCGGCGACCCGCATCGTGCGCGGTGTCGTGACCCGGCCCCGAACCCGGGCGGGCCGCGCTTCGCTGCGGGCTCTGGCACGGGTCGTCTTCGCGCGCCACTGAACCCTTCCCATGGCCCATCTCTTCGGGGATCCGGGGGACCGGCGACGGAATCACGAAATCCTCTTCGGCCGGCTCGGTGTCCGGCGCAACGATCTCCCAACGCGGCACCTTACCGAGGAAGGCCGCCCAGGTCGAAAAGGTGCTGGGAGGCCCCATCACCAGGTCGCATCTGGACAGCGCCCAGAGATCTTGGACCGGGCCCATCGCCGACGTCGTCAAGGACAGGTTGTCCACCGATGACAGGTTGAGCGCCTCGTCCGAGCAGATCAGGAAGGCGACGCGTCGAGGACTGAAGATCGCTGCAACCGATTTCATCGACGCGAGGTAGGACTCGAGATCGTAGAAGTATCTGCCATCCATGAAGCTCCGATAATCGCGATGGCGGATGTGGACTCCTACCAGGACATCGACTTGACGACGTGCAGCATCGACCAGGCGATCGGCCTCTTGTCGAATCGTGGCGACAGGCCGGAAAAAATCCCTGATCAGGTCCGCGTGACGTTCAACCCCTGTCCGGTGACGGAAGAGCCATCCCCTGAGCAGCACCAGTCGACGCTTTTTGAGGTCTGCGGTGACAACCGGGTCATCGAGGTCGCAGCACTGCGGCCACTCGAGCGCGATGGCGCGGGTCGGGGCGAAGCCGCTCGTCTTGGCGACAAGCGCGCAGCCACGGTAGGAGAGCGATGCGGCAAATCTCGCGGGCAAAGCTCCACCGAAACGAGGTCGGGG
>JAJDNM010000077.1 GCA_022340665.1 Acidobacteriota bacterium
CGACCGCCTCCCCCGCCGAAAAGATGGTTCAATCCGGGATCGATCCCTCGATCGGAATCCGGCGAAGGGTCTCGATATTGTCGACTTTGTTGGACTGTGAGGCATGCTGTCCGGGTGTCAGATCGAGGTGACACGCTCGGCAAGGTCAGGCGGTGACGTGGTTGGCGGCGGAGTTGTGCTCTTGCGCAGAGCCTGCGCTTCGTGCAACCAGCATCGTACCGGCGCTCGCGGTACGACCGCCCCAGCCGCCTCGATGCAACGCGCCACTGAACTCGCTCACGATGAAACGCCAACCGTTCGTTGTTCACAACCCAGCATCGGCCCGACCTGGAGGCAGGTCACCGTGTCGGAGGTGACAGACGAATTCGAAGCCTCGTGCTCAGCCGTCGGTGACGACGACCGCAGCTCCCTTGGCGTTCTTCTTGATAGATTCGATGCCCTTCAGGCAGGCGTCCTTGGACTTGTAACCCTGGCCCTGGGCGACGATCTTGCCGTTGGCTGCCTTGAGATGGAAGCGGAAATCTCCACCCTTGCCCTTGAACACTTCGAACTTTGCTGCCATCGACTCCTCCTCCGTTCAGACTGGTGCCCCCCATCCTACCAGATCGTCTCAGGGTGACTCGATGCCCGGAGATGTACCTTATAATCCAACCCCGTAGAAGGTTCCGAGACATCGTCCCGCGGTCACAGGCCGCAGTCTGAAAGGAAGCAGCATGGTCAATCTCACGAGCTCGGCCAAAACAGTTTTCAGGTTCAACGGGAGAATCTCTCGCCGGTGGGCGGGTTCCTGGATTGGCGTAATCCTCCTCGTATTCGCCATGGGCTGCACCTCGAGTACGTCATTCGAGCCTCTCGGTGTCACACTCGTCGACCTCGAGGTCACCGAAGTAACCGTGTTCGAAACCACGCTCGCGGCTCAACTCAGAATCACCAACCCCAATCCAGAAGCGATCAGCATTGACGGCGGATCGTTCACGCTCTACCTCGACGAAAAGAAGGTAGGGAGGGGCACGACGGCCGAGGCATTCAACGTGGATCGATTCGACTCGACGATTACGCAGGTGGTCTTTCACATCAACAATGCGTCCGCGCTCCTGCGTGTCAAGGAGACCTTTGGAAAGGATGAGGTCAGCTACGGGGTCCGGGGAAGCCTTTACACCCAGGGCACGTTCGGGGCCAAAAACCTCAAGATCGAAAGAACGGGCCGCATCGACCTCCAGGGCGAGAAGACCTTGGAGACCGACCGGCCCGATTTCGAGGATTGACCGAAACAGGATTCGGTCAACAATTTCAATCCTTGAGCACGAAGGTGACCTTCAGGTTGACTCGGTAGGCCGTCACCTGACCGTCCGACACATCAACCTTCATCTCGCTCACCCACGCTCCCTTGACCTTGTCGAGGGTTTTGTCCGCGCGCGAGATACCCTGCGCGATGGCGTCTTCGAAGCTCGTCGCCGAGGAACAGCTGATTTCGGTTACTTTCGCTACTGACATATCATCTCCTTTGCGTTTGTGGACCGCGAACGGCCCGTTTTCGATGAGCGAACCTGGCCTCCGAGTGAGTTGTCCTGTAGTAGCGAGCGAGTTTAGCACAGGTCGCATTCTCGTTATCCGGTCGCGTCAACGGGGCACCGATCAAAAATCTCTGATATTTCCTGGAGCCAGTGAAATTCTGTGACATAATCCCCGAATCCTTCCGCATGGGGTGTTGCGCGGCGGGAGAAAAATTGGAACTGGGCCCCAACTCCGGGGAGCAGCGGCGATGCTGCCGGTGCTCTTCCGGGGCTCGATATTTTGAAGGAGGTCGGAAATGAGAAAGACGCTTTTGGGATTCGCGATGATTGCTGCAATCGCGCT
This sequence comes from Acidobacteriota bacterium, assembly GCA_022340665.1. Classification (NCBI taxonomy): domain Bacteria; kingdom Pseudomonadati; phylum Acidobacteriota; species Acidobacteriota bacterium. The sequence continues at coordinate 1,858 of JAJDNM010000077.1, forward strand.
CGTGGTACTGCCGAGCATGGGCTGCAACGGTTGCGGTCAGGCAACCGAGAACGCGATCGAAACCACCGGCGAGGCAGTTCAGAAGGCCGGCGAGAAGATCGAACAGAGCGGCGACAAAGTGGGCGACGCGATCGACGAAACGGCGGAAAAGGCCGGGGACGTCGTCGAAGCCGGAGCCGAGGCTGTTGACAGGGCTAACCAAGAGGCAAAAGAAGCGGGACGCGAGATGGTCGACGATGTCCAGAAGGCAACCGGAAAAGTCGTCGAAGAGACTGGTGAAGCGGTCAAGAAGACCGGCGAGAAGGTCGAAGAGACTGGCAAGAAGGTCAAGGAAAAGGGTTCCGGCGGAGACAACTAGTCCAATCTCTGTCGAACACCTCAAAAATCAAGGGGCGGGGATGATCCCCGCCCCAGGTTTTTTCCTGTTGTTGCCGGCGATGGCTCTACCAGCCTCCGCTCGCGCCACCACCGCCGAAGCTGCCGCCACCGCCTGAAAACCCGCCAAAGCCACCACCCCCGAATCCGCCACCTCCACCGGCACCCGGAAACGGACCCCAGAAGACCCCACCGCCCCTGCCCCCGGTCCGTGTCGTCGGTGCCTTCGGCAAGATCAGCCGTAGCAGCGGAAAGCCAATCAGCCACACCCCGGCGGCGATCAGCCCAACCTTCGGCCCGAACATGGCCGACGGCAGTACGAAGAAAAACGGCGTCAGGAACAGGTACAGGATCCACGCGGCCGAACCCCGCGCAGATAGCGCCGCGTTGATGAAAGGCAGGCCGAAGAGCAGGAAGAAGATCAGCGATCCGACGCCAGGCAAGCCGGTTTCTCGGGGCTGGCTCTCGGGTAGTTCGAGCCCCTCGCCCCGGACTGCTGCCGAGACAGCGGATACCGCTTCGTCGACTCCACCCGAAAAGTCGCCCTGTCGAAATCGCGGTGCCATGAGGTAGTCGATGATGCGACCACTCTGGGCATCGGTGAGCGCACCCTCGAGACCATAGCCAACCTCGATTCGCATGCGACGATCATCTCGGGCGACCAGGATCAACACGCCGTCGTCGACGCCTTCCCGCCCCAATTTCCAGGTTTCTACCACCCGCATCGAGAAATCCTCGATCGGATCTCCCTCAAGACTGGGAATGGTCAGCACCACGACCTGAGCGCCCGTCTCCTCCTCGAGAGCCCGCAACCGTTCTTCGAGGCGTGCTTCGAACGAGTCGTCAAGCATGTCGGCGAGGTCGTTGACCCGGCCTCCGAGGTACGGCACCTCGAGCGCGGCGACCGTCGCCGCCACCAGCATGAAAAAACCCGCGGTCCAGATGATCGAGCGACGAACATTGCCGGTCGACATCAGCGCTCCCTCACACGCGGCTCGTTGGCGAGCTCATCTTCGTCGTCCTCGCGCAGGGTCACTTCGAACCGTTCGAGCACCTCGCCGCAACGACCGATCGTCTCCTTCAGCGCCTCGCAGGCCCGGCCCTCCTTGATGCCGATCACCAGACGAGCCACCAGTTTTTCCCACTCGCCCTTCGGAACGGCCCTGTGGATTCCCTCGTCGGCCAGAATCACCGCCCCATGCTCGTAAAGCGCAACAAAGATGAGGATTCCGGTTCGGTCTGCGGTTGAAAATACCTCTTCCTCGAGGAAAGCCGATTTGGCTCTGAGCTGCACGTACCAGTCGATCACGTCACTCGAGATCAGGTGGCGACCGACCGCGTCGATGCCGGTAATCAGATATCCCAGGCCGGCGCCCAACGAGGCAGGTAGCGTGATCCACATGACGCCGGCAGCGCTCCAGAACTCACCGAAATAGTTTGCCAGTCCGGCGACGAGAGCCAGGCCTAGCGCGCCCATGGTCGCACCACGCCATCTGGCTGCGCCGCGGTCGACCACACGCTCGACGATGTACGGAACGATCTCTCCGCCGGTGCGGGATTCGGCCTGCGCAGTCGCGTCGCGGATCGACTCGAGATCGGCCTCTGAGAACAGCTTTTCGATACGCATTGTCCGGCGACCGATGATCCGCCCTAGAACTCCACCACCGGCGCCTCGTCCGACCCCGGTGCCGCCTCGAAATAACCCTTCTCTTCGAAACCGAAGATATTGGCAACGATCACCGCCGGGAACCGTCGACGCGCCGTGTTGTACTCGCGGGCCACCTCGTTGTACCGGTTGCGTTCGACAGCGATCCGGTTTTCGGTGCCTTCGAGTTGAACCTGGAAGTCGCGGAACGCCTGCACGGCCTGCAGCTCCGGGTATCGCTCGACCACCACCAGCAGGCGAGAAAGAGCCGACGACAGAGCATCCTGATTGGCCTGGAAGGCCTCCATCTGCTCCGGTGTCGGAGATCCCTGGATGTTCGGTTGAGCTATTTTGGCTCGTGCCTCGATCACGTTCTGCAGTGTCTCCTGCTCGAAGTCTGCCGCGCCCTTGACGGTCGACACCAGGTTCGGAATCAGGTCCGCGCGCCGCTGATACACGTTTTCGACCTGCGCCCAGGCCGCGTCAACTCCCTCCTGGAGACCCACGAGGTTGTTGTAGATGCCACCCACCAGAAACGCCACGAGCAGCACAACCCCCAGAATCGCCAGCCCACAACCGATAGCTTTGCTCATTTCCTCAGCCCCACTTTCTTACCGACGTCGGTGCCGGGCATTGTACAGCAGCGCATATGAGTTGAGAGTTAAGAGTTGAGAGTTGAGAGTTGAGAGTTGAGAGTGACGAATTTTGAATTTTGAATTCCCCCCCAGCCACCCGGTGGGTTTGCGGAGTCAAAGCGTGGGTGGGAAATTCGAAATCCGCAATATGACTGGCCACGGTACACTTGGATCGCTGAGGCGTTTATGGAAAAGGAACAACTTCCGATAGTCGACGAATACCGCCGCTTGGGGCGCCGCGATGTGCTCCGTGCGTGGCTTCCGCCCGCAATAGCGGGCGTTGCCCTGGCCGGCCTCGGTTTTGGATTTTCCAATCGCGAAGGCCGCCACCAACCGCCATCGGCCGAGTCACTGACCAAACCGAGAGACTGGCGTCTGAATCCCGAGAAGGCGGGGAGTCTCGCGACCGCCCGCGGCAAAGGCCCGGTTGAAAATATCAGGGCCGCACTCGGCGTGTTCGGCGGAATCGAAACCTTCATCAAGCCCGGCGACCGTGTAGCGGTCAAGCCGAACTGCGCGTGGGACCGCAAGCCCGAGCAGGCAGCCAACACCGATCCCGACCTCGTAGGAGAGGTGGTACGACTGTGCATCGCGGCTGGAGCCGCGTCAGTGGTCGTCGCGGACAACTCGTGCCATGACCCCGGTCGTACATTCTCGCGTTCGGGAATCGAACAAGCAGTTCGTGAGGCCGGAGGCTCGATCGCACATCAGCGCAACGCTAGGACGGTGCGTTTCAACCTCGGGGGTACGGGGCTCGGCTCCTGGGAGGTGCTCGAACCCATCGCCCACGCGGACCGAGTGATCAATATTCCCGTGGTGAAACATCATTCGTTGTCCCGGGCCACCCTCGGTATGAAGAACTGGTTTGGCGCGATTGTCGGCAGGCGTTCCAACCTCCACCAGAGGATTGCCCAGAACTGCGCCGAACTCGGGGCGGCCTTCCGACCAACCTTCACTGTCATCGACGGTACGCGCATCCTCACCGGCGGAGGTCCCACCGGAGGTTCACTGGCTCTCGTCAAGCCCACCGACAGCATCGCGGTCGCAACCGACCCGGTGGCGGCAGATGCCTGGGGGGCGAGCCTTCTCGGCCTCGACGCCGAGCAGCTGCCCCACATCGCAATCGCGGCCCGCCTGCATCTTGGAACTGCGGACTGGAAGTCGGTGTTGGTGGAAGCATGATGCTGGATGCTGGATGCTGGATACTCGATGCTCGATCCATCCACCCACCAAGGGTCCGACGACTCTTCGAGTGTCGAGGGTCAAACATCCAGGATCAAGGCCTGGAAACTTCCAGTGATTAGGCCTCGCGCGCGACACTTCCGGATCCTTTCGCAAGCGGCATTCCTGTTGGCTTTCCTCGCGCTCTTCTGGGGTCTGGCGGAGCCGCGGGTACCGGCAGCGGCCGCGTCGATTCTCCTCGCCCTCGACCCCCTGACCGCGGTTGGTACGATTCTCTCGGACTGGACGCTCGTCGGCTGGACCTGGCTCGGTCTCGTCGTGCTCGCGCTCACCGCTGTTCTGGGCCGCTTCTTCTGTGGCTGGATCTGTCCCCTCGGCACGCTGCAGCACCTCGTATCGTGGATCGCCGGCCCGGAACGGCGCAAGCTTCCCAAAATCAACCGTTATCGACGCTGGTTTTCAATCAAGTACATCGTTCTCGCGGTGCTTCTCACGTGGGCGGCCCTCGGGACCGACCACATCGGCTGGCTTGATCCGATTCCCCTACTCCACCGGGCGTTTGCCGCCGGCATTCGTCCGATCTGGCACGGGGGGCTCTCGCCGGGCGGATGGATTTCGTTCGGGCTTCTCGCCGCCATCCTCCTGATGTCGGCCTGGATGCCGCGATTTTTCTGCCGCGGCGTGTGTCCGCTCGGGGCCCTGATGGGCATCTTCGCGCGCCTCGCACCCCTGCGCATTCGTCGCGACCAGAAGGGTTCCTGCACCGGCTGCACCCTCTGTTTGTTCGCCTGCCAGGGAGCGGACGAGCCCCTTGACAAGCACCGCGTCAGCGAGTGCCACGTCTGTCTCAACTGTCTCGGCTCGTGCGGCGAAGACAGCCTGCTCTACGGTCTCGCCCGAGAGGACTACGAGGCGCCGATGCCGGCGCTCGATGTCGGTCGGAGGCGCTTTCTTATCAGCGTCGCCGGGTCCGCAGCGTTTGCGCCCGTGCTGCGCGCTGCTGGCAGCGGAGGCGAGGGACGCGCGCATGACGCCATCCGCCCTCCCGGCGCCCTCATCGAAGAAGCTTTTCTGTCGCGCTGCATCACGTGCGGCGCCTGCTCGGCCTCCTGCCCGACCGGCGTCATCCGGGCAGACATAGGCAAAACGGGAGTCGACGGTCTGTTCACACCGATCCTCGACATGAAACGGGGCTGGTGCGAGCCTTCGTGCATTCGTTGCGGGGAGGTCTGCCCGACCGATGCTCTGGAAACTTTGGACCCGAACGCCAAGCAGGCCATCGGCGGTCCTGCAGAGGTCACGATCGGCACGGCGTTCGTCAATCGTGGCCGGTGTCTGCCCTGGGCCATGGAGACTCCCTGCATCGTTTGCGAGGAGATGTGCCCGACCTCGCCAAAGGCCATCTGGCTTGAAACGGTCGAAATCACCCGCCGCGACGGAAAACCGGTCACTCTCCAGCGTCCCGCCGTTCAACCCGACCTGTGCACCGGATGCGGGCTGTGCGAGAACCGCTGCCCGGTCGGCGAGAAGGCTGCGATCAGGGTCTCATCAGTCGGCGAGTCGCGCGACCCCCGAAACCGGATGTTGCAGACCCTCCAGACCTCCTGAGAGCGCGCAGCGGAAAAGGAGAAAAGGAGATGAATAGGATGGGTGGTTCCCACTACACCTTCTCACATTTTCCACTCTTCACCTCTCCTCGTGAAAGAGAGTCACCCGATAACCGAGGTGGGTCGCTTGTGATCGAAGTTACCCGGAGAGTCCCAGCAACTCCTGCAGTTTAGCCTTCGAATGCTCCTCCACGACGTCATGCAATGAAGCGCCGTGGGAGTCCATCGTCACCATGACCGGAAACCGCTCGACCTCGATCACCCACAGCGCCTCGGGCACACCGAACTCGGAGAGCATGAAGACCTTCTCGACCCTCGGGATCGCTCGTGCGAGCACCTGGGCCGCGCCGCCGACCGCGTGCAGGTAGACCGCTCCGTGTTCGCCCAGGCCCTCGAGTGTTTTCGCGCCCATTCCCCCCTTGCCGATGACCCCGCGCAGGCCGTAGCGACCGATCACATCCGCCTGGTAGGGTTCCTCACGGATCGAGGTCGTCGGGCCGGCAGCCACGAAATCGTAGGTCCCGTCCTCGTTCTCGGCCACAACCGGTCCACAGTGGTAGATGACCGTATCCTTCAGATAGGGCGCGACGTTCTCACGGTAGTCCTCGATCAGCCACTTGTGGGCCGCGTCCCGGCCCGTGATCATCCGTCCCGTGAGCTCCACGAAATCTCCGACCTTGAGTTCACGGATCGACTCCTCGGCGACCGGAAGCTTCAGCTCAGCCATGTCACGCTCCCTTCCGTATCGATGTGTACGGCCGCCTTTCTATCAGCCCAACACATGTAGGTAACCGTCACGAAATAGCACGCCGGCAGACGGTCGAGAACGCCAATCTTGACAGCGAGCAGGGTCGTTTTTCCGCCGAAACCCATCGGCCCGACACCGAGCTCGTTGCCCTCCGCGAGGAGCCTGTTCTCGAGCTCCGCAAGCTCCGGAACCGGATTCGTGTCCTTCAGCGGGCGCAGCAGCTGCCGCTTCGATTCTTCGAATGCTGATACCCGGTCACCGCCGATGCAGACTCCGAGCACGCCCGGTGCGCATCCCTTGCCCTGGGCTTCGACCACTGCATCGAGCACCGCCCGTCGCACGCCCTCGAGATCGCGGCCGGCGCCGAGCCTGCCGTCCGGCAGCTTGTACTGGGTGCCCACGTTCTCGCTGCCGCCCCCTTTGAGGATCATCCGGACCTCGATCGTTGGCTCATCCCATTGCTCGAAGTGGAGGAACGGAATGCCACGCCCGGCGCCGTCACCGGTGTTTTTCCCGGTAAGGGTGTCGACGGCGTTCGGTCGCAAGTACTTCCTCGCCGTTGCCTCGCGAACCGCTGCGACAAAATCATCCCTCAGCCTGCGCGTGCTGACACCGCTCGGGTGGTGAATCCACACCACCGGAGTCCCGGTGTCCTGGCAGATCGGCGCCGAACTCTCCCGCGCCAGATCGACGTTGTTGAGAATCGTACCGAGGGCAATGGAGGCGAGACCATCGTCCTTTTCCGCCTTTCGTCCTTCTTCGAGCGCCTCCACCACGTCGGCGGGCAGCTCGGTCGAAGCCCTGCGGATCAGCTCGACGAATGTTCCGATATAGGACTGCGAATCTTCCATCCAGACACCTCCTGACGAGGAAGTATACGCCTGCCACCTACCCCGCCGAGCTTTGAATTTTGAGTTTTGAGTTTCGAGTTCCCAACCGCCCACCCACCTCTCCGAATTTGCAGCGGGAGTAACTCAAACCTCAAAACTGAGAACTCAAAACTGACGCGGAAGGGTGGTCGGCTATGAGACGATCTTTTTCTTGAGAATCAAGACCTCGAAGGCGATGCTGGCCTTCTGCGCCGCATCGACCAGCGCCTCGCGGTGGAGATTAGGCGTCCTCGAGTTGCTGGCATCCCCCACGAGATACGCAACCACCCGGTTCTTGACCAGCACCGGAATGATCGCGATTTCGGTGGGTGGTGGATCTCCCAGAGTGCTGGTCAACAGGCCGTTGGTCTCACCGGGCGGGATCCGGCCCCAAAACCCGTTTTCGTCACCGGCCTCGGACAGAACGGACTTCGTCTCCGTCGGGATCGAAAACGATTGGACGTCGTCCACCACAACCCCCGCGCCCTTCGCCAACCAGCCCACGATCTTCCCGGTATGAACGACGAGCAGAAAACACCGATCGAGAATGGCTGAGGCCCTGCGCAACAACAATTCTCCGACTTCGTCCCTGTTGTCGGCCTGGCACAGCAGTTGTCTGTAAGCCTTCGAGTCCAGGGGACGGGTCGCGGCCGCGCGGTTGCTCTTCGGAATCGGTGAGAGTCCCGGGAAGGTCGACGCCAGAGGGTTGTTGCCGTTGTCCTTCTTCTGCTTCACATTCAGTAGATCGGAGGATCTCAGTCGGGGCGGTTTCCACAACCGATCCCACGCGTCCGTCGTGCCAGCCGATCGCACCCGACGCCCGTGGCGCCGGTTCGGGTCAGCCGTTTCGGTCGGATATTCCTGGATTTCGGTAAGGGCTTCGAGGATTGCCGTTTCGGTCGCCACATGAGGTTTGATGTCGAGTCCGAGATAACTGATGACCTCCTCGATCGCAGCGGGGTTTCTCGGTGTCGTCATCGCGACACCGAGGTTCTCACCGCGTTTCTCGAAGACCATTGCCTGTATCCGCCGAGCCACATGAGTAGGAATCAAGCGCTTCAGCCTGTCCGGCACGCGGCGAAGGACGGCTGAAGAAACCGACGGTACGTCAAGCTGTTCCGAGAGCGCCTCGAGCAGGGCGTGCTCGTCGACGAACCCGAACTTGAGCAGTTGCGTCCCGAGACGTCCTCCGTTGTAGTGGCACGCCTCGAGGCCCGTATGGAGTTCGGCGATCGCAATCGCTCCACGTTCGAGCAGAATCTCTCCAAGCCTTTTCACCACACCATTTTAACCCGCATTATTCATGAAACCTCTAGTGCGGCCGGCGATTCACCATACCCAGCGGTGTCCGCTCGCCTCAGGGTGCTCTCCCCGCCGACAACAGCGCGATGTGGCCGAAGGCTCGCCACAGGGCGAGCCCATCGGCCACGCGCTGGTGGTGGTGAGACACAAGCGCCGAAGGCGCGCCGTAACGTACTGTCAAGTACGCCTCCGCGCCCTGTGAGGCCCGGCCCGGGCTTCAGCTCTTTCCGCGGAGAATGGCGGTCAGTGCGTCCCCTGCGACCCGGGAAGCGGCCACCATTTCGTCGATCACGGATTCGGGCACGGGCTGTCCGGGAATATCCCCCAAGAGATACCCCTTGGTACGGCCCTTCATCTTGAGCGGCACGACCAGCACCTCGACCGGCGCTGGCAAACCCAGTATTTCGAGGACCTGGGCATCGACCGGGCCACCTTGGAGCGGACCGACGTATCGGTCGATTTCCTCCAGCTCCCAGAACACCGACGGAATCTCGGAAAGGGTCGAGAAGGATCTCAGATCGGGCGCATCCAGTGGCAGGCCCCGACCCATCCAGCCCGACACCTTGCCGTGATGAACCGCGAAAAGGCATATCCTGTCGAGCCGCTGGGATGCGTAGTGAGTCAACTTTTCCCCGAGCTCAGCGGCACTCGAGGCACTTCCGAGTTGGCGAAACAGCTCGGTGCTGCCGATCTTGGCTCCCCTGACCCTGCCCTCGCCCGAACCGACCGGGATCAGGCTCGGGAAGCTCGCCGTCAGCACCGTACCGGCGGCCTGTGGCCTGCTGTACAATTCGAGCAGCGTCGCGGGTTTGACATGCGGCCTCCACAGGTCATCCCATCCAAAGCTTTCGGTGTCCGCCACCACATCGGTCAAGAGATCCGCATCCGAGTCGACCGCAACTGGAACGAATTCCTTCGCGCGTTTGAGGGCGAGTTCGATGGTTCGATCGGATGCCACGAAGGGCTCCACTTGCAGCTGGGTAAAGCTCGCGATCCGGTTGATGATCTTCGGATCCGCAGGGTTGCTCATCGCCACCTGGAGACGGCCATTCACCTTCCGGAAGGGAACGACCTGAAGTTGCTCCAGCATCGCTCGCGGAAGAACACCGCTGTCGAGTGACTCGAGGAAGTCCAAAAGGGTTCCGGCCGAGATGAACGGGACTCCCTGTTGCTCGGCAAGGGCCTCCAACAGCGAACGCTCGTCGATGAACCCCTGGTCCACCAGACACGTGCCGAGCCGCTCCCCGCCCTCTCGGCAAGCTTCAAGACCGGTCTGAAGCTGCTCGACCGAAATCGCCCCCCGCTCGATAAGCATCTGACCCAGGAGTCCCATGGCGCATATTCTACAACTTCTGCACAGTCAACCCCACAGGCTTTACAAATGATGCCATTTCTGGCGAAATCCGACCATTTTGCGCAGTGGGCGCAATTCGAAGGGTCGATTCATTGAGCAAAATCAGCGAGGAAGGCGTCAGAAATTCAAAATTCCGCGTTCAGAATTCCGAATTCCGAATTCTTTTCGTCATCAGCACCGCGTCTTCGCCATCCGGATAGTACGAGGGACGGCTGCCTACCTGCTCGTAGCTTAGCGAAGCGTAGAGAGCGACGGCCGCTGAGTTGGAAGCTCTGACCTCGAGCGTGAGAGTTTCTCCTCCAACCTCGGCAGCATGGTCCTCGGCGAGAAACATGAGTCGCTTGGCGAGCCCGGCGCGTCGGTGAACCGGAAGGGTCGCGACCTTGAGCACGTGGAGATCGAGGTATTGCCACGCACAGAACAGATACGCGATCATCTGCCCGGATGGGTCGATGAGCAGTCTGTTGAAACGACCGTCGGCCAGAATTTCGGACATGAAGAACTGCGGCGGCCACGGATCCGAGAAACACTCCAACTCGGCCTCGGCCAGTGCCCTCACATCGCCCAACTGCGGCGGACGGACCGAAAGGCGCTGCACGATCTCAGCTCTCGCTCTTGCGAGTGGAAATGGGCGGTCCTTCGACGTACAGGGGCTCCGCATCATCTCCGGGCAAACCCGTCTCCGCCAGATACATGAGAGCTTCGGCCGAGCTCCGCACCGCAGTCACTCGCTCGGCATCGCCCAGATCGAGGGCCTCGGCTGCCGACCAGGGTCCTCGGTCTGCCACCTTTGAAATCGACAGAATTTCGATGTTGCCCAGTGCCCTGGGCAGCTGTTCGCCGGAAATTTCGAAGTGTCGGGCGTACACCTCCCCCCGGCGGCCGGGCTGCGCGCACCACACCTGCGCCGGTCCGGCACACCGGGCGGCCAGCATCACGAGGGATTCGTAGGCGAGGCATCTCGCGCCGACCGCGGCGACCAGCCCGGCCGCCGTCGCCAGCCCGGATCGAATACCGGTGAAGGAGCCCGGACCGCGGGACACCACAATCTCGGAGATCGATTCTCCGGTCAGCCCGGCATCTTCAACCAACAGATCGATCGCAGCCAGCACAAGAGTCGAGCGCGGCGCAACGCCCCCGAGGCGAACCAGCGAGATCGTCCTGCAGGCCGCAGCGGACAGCGCCACCTCGAGCTGCGGTCCACAGGTCACCAGGGCGAGACGAACTTCGCTCGCTTCCGGATCCTGCCCGGACGATTCTTGGCCGGTCATCGTCCGGCTCCGGTTCCCGTCTGCCCACCCGGCGCGGGCGCCAGTTCCAGAGTCGCCAGGGTCGCTGCCTCGACCGCCTCGCGGCTGAACGGAAGGCGATCGTGCCCAAGATTGAGCCAGCTCGAGAGCTGGTCCGAGTAATGGCGGGACCACGGGCGCCCACTCTGCCCGACCGGCAGAACCAGAACGGCCGAGTCCCAATCGCCAACATCGGCGACAAACCGCAGCGCCGGTATGGAGGTCACTGAATACGGCTCCCGCCTGTTCCAATAGTGCGCGTTGATCGTCACGTTGCCTCCCGGTACCGGAAACGGACCTTTGCTCCACGAATCCGATAACAGCTCGGTGGCAGGCGAGAGACGGGCGAGCGGGTGGTCGAATCTCACCCTGTGGACCTCTCCCCATTTCTTCTGCGGACCCATGCCGTCCAGGCGATTGATCACACGATCGAGAATCTCAGATTGCGTCTGGCGTCCGGCCGTTGCAACATCGTCCCACCATGATTCTTCGAGTCCCCCGGCCAGCAGCCGAAGCACCTCTTCCGATCCGATCGGATTCCAGCCGAGCTCCTCCCGTTCCGCCTCATCTCCACCCACCGCCTGCGCGAGCTCGATCATGAAGCGCGAATACAGTGTCGCCGTGGTTGATTCCACATTCATGCGCGCATCCCACGCCAGCAACGCTTCGGCCGTAGGCCCCTCGCGCCCTTCGAGTTCCGGCCTGAGTTGGCGGAGCAGGGCGATCGCGCGAGCCGACACCACATCTCCCTGAAGCTCCGCGAATCCCTCGACAGTCCAGTCGGACCGTGCCGCGAGCGCTCCCCGAATCCGCCGCGCCCTCCACGGAGGTGCGAATTCGGCTGGAAATCTGTGTCTCTCGGGAAAATCTCCTTCGCTGAAGCAATCATGGTTCGCTGCCGCGACGAAGGCTTCGCTCGGATCGATCAAGGGAGCGGCTGCCACCGGTTGGAATCCCTGCCACGCCCACCGCGAATCGGAACCCGGCGACGGCAAACGCCCCGCTCCTCTCCCTCGGTCCGGAACCCGACCGACAACCTGCTCGAGGATGTGTCCGTTCACATCCGCGGCGATCAGGTTCATCGCGGGGCCGACCACGTCGTCCCAGGCCGCCGCGACCTCGGTCACGGTGCTCGCACGGTTCATTCCGAGGATTGCAGCCGCCACGCTCGGACCGTGACGGCCGACCCACGACAACGCGAGGGTCTCTCCCCGCTGCTCTCGAACCACCGGACCATGCTGCGACAGACGAACCTTGAGCAGAACCGGTGCGTCCTGCCAGCGCACGACAATGTCCTCGGCCACGGTCCTCAACAATTGCCAGCGCCCGTCCACCAGCTCGCGAGTGCGATCGTCATCCAACGTGAGCACGAAAAGATCCTGGTCGTCGAGCATCGCCAGCGTGAGGCCCCACGCGACCCCCTGGGTGTGGCCGATCACGACCCCCGGAATTCCGGCCAGCGAAACACCCGCAACGTGGGTGCGCGGCCCTCGCAGGTGAACGGCAAAGAACGAACCCGGCATCTGCACGCCGAGATGCGGATCGTTGGCGAGAAGAGCTCTGCCCGTGGCACTCCGTTCGGGCGCCACCGCCCAACTGTTGGAACCGAAGCCACCCATCGGTGGGGTGATCGCTTCGTCTTCGCGGCGCGGCTGGCTGACGCCATCTCCGGGCGGAACCCAGGCCTGCACCTGGGCGGGCGTCCAGCCCCAGAGATCGGTAGCTCGATCGCGGCCGAGCCGGGAGAGCTCTACTGCCCTCTTGAGCTCTTCCCCCATCGCCCAGCTGAGCTCGAGCTCGAGCAGCATTCCGATCGTCAGCGAATCCTCGACCTTCCAGGGTACGGGGTCGACACCCAGAAGCCATATCTCAGGAGCGATCCACCTCCCGAACTGGCCGATGGCGGCATTCACACCGGCCGCATAGGAATCCAAAACCCGTCTTTCCTCGGTCGACAGCATCGCCGATTGTCGCCTCGCCGACGCGGCCAGCCGAAGCACCCTCATCTTACGATCATTGTCCAACGCTGCTTCGCCGAAGACCTCCGAAAGGCGTCCCGCTCCCTTTCGCCGAGCCAGGTCCATTTGGAAGAACCGGTCGCGTGCGTGGACGTACCCGAGACTGAACCAGAGACCGGACTCACTCTCCGACTCGATGTGCGGGATCCCCCGGTCGTCGATCAAGACCCTGGATTGCGCAGGGCACCCGGCAATCACCTCGGTCACCGCTCCCCGTTCGGGGAGCCGGCTCGATGCAGATCGTACGCGGAGGTGGGTGAGGGCGATAACCGCGGCAAGAACCAGAAAGACGACCAGCGCCAAGAGCACGAACCACCCTCGGCGAATCATGACGACTCACTCTCTCCGAACGGCTGGCCCTTGCCCGTTTCGCAGTACGCCTTGAGGCTCCGCATGTAGGAACCCCAGTGGAAGTTGCAGTTGGCAAAGAAGTCAGTCACCTCACGCCAACCGCCGTGAGTGAAACGCAGCACGGTCGAACCCTCCCGGTCTTCGAGATCGAAGGTGAATGTCGTGGCGACCCATTCCGGATCCCCCTCGAGGCAGACCCACTCGACGCGTTCGTTTGGCTCGAGCGCCTCGATTCGCATCCTGTCGTGATACCGATCGCCGAATCTGAAGCTCGCGATCGAGCCAACTGTCGGGGTGGCTATGGTCTCCGTGGTCCACCAGGCGGCGAGCCCTTCCTGCTCGGTCAATGCCGCATACACCAAGGCGATCGGAGCATCGATCGTCAGGAGGTGCTTGATCTCGAACATGCCCAATCCTTTCAGCCGCTTTCAATCAGCAGGATACAAGATGATCCCACCCCTCCAACAACCCAATTCTGAATTCTGAATTCTGAATTGGATCGTCAGGGTATACTCTCCCGTCGAGACCTCATGTTGACATCAATTCCGATTCATCAACCAGTGACCAACGGACGGGCGACATGAGCCCAAAGGTGACGCCCGCAAAGCGCCTGGCACGACTGACCTCCGTACTAGACGGTGCGCGCAGCATGCTGATCATCGTGCAGAACACACCGGACCCGGACGCGATCGCCGCCGCCGCCGCACTGCGTGAACTGGCAAACGAACGCCATGAGATCGCATGTTCGATTGGCCACTCGGGCGGTGTCTGGAGAGCGGAGAACCTGGCCCTTCTCAAGTACCTGGGCCTCAACACCCGGTCTCTCGTCGATCTCGACCTTGATCGCTTCGACAGGTTGAGCATGGTGGATGCCCAGCCGGGCGCCGGAAATGTGAACTTCGATCCATCGGTCCGGCTCGACGTGGTCATCGACCACCACCCGATCCGACGCGAAACCCGAAGCGCGAGATTCACCGATGTGAGAAGCCGCTACGGAGCAACCTCGACGATACTTTTCGAGTACCTCAAGCAGGCGAAAATCGAGATTCCGACTCCAGTTGCGACCGCGATGGTATATGGCATCAGATCCGATACCCAGGACCTCGGCCGCGAGAGCACTCGAGCGGACGTGGAAGCCTTCCTTGACCTCTACCCGCTCGCCAATCCTCGTGCCCTCGGCCGAATCGTCCAAGCGACGCTGCCCCGCACCTACTTTTCCAAACTGCGAAATGCCCTGGACGATGCAAGGATCCACGGCGACCGAATAGTCTCATACCTCGGCCAGCTCGAATCACCAGAGATGGTGGCAGAAGCTGCAGACCTGCTGCTGCGCGCCGAAGGAATTCAATGGGCAATGACCATGGGGATTATCGACGATACGCTCCACCTCAGCCTCCGTACCACGGACCGAGAACGCCACGCGGGTCGGGTCGCACGCAACCTCGGGGGGAGGAGCGGCTTCGGTGGCGGCCATCAGGCGTTGGCTGCGGCGCAGATCCCCCTCGAAGAGACCGACCTGAGCGAACGAAAGCTTCGGACGAGGATGAGGGACCTGACGAAGAGGTTTCTGCGTGCCACCGGCGACGCCAAGGAACCCGGCAAACGCCTCTGCCAATAATTTTCAATTTTGAATTCTCAATTCCCCTCCTGCCCCCTGTTCTCGGGGAGGGTGGTTGGGAACTCACCGACAACAGCGCACCGTGGCCGTAGCTGAGGGGGTCGGCTCGAGGGCGGGTGGGAAGCGTACGGCCACGCGCTGGTGGTGGTGAGTCGCGACGCCCACAGGGCGTCCGTAATTCAAAATTCAAAATTGAGAATTCAGATAGCTTTTTCGTAGACGCGGTAGACCTTGTACAGCTCACCGTCCATCAGGCGGACCGCTCGTTTGGTGAGCTCGTTGTCCTCGAGAATCCACGAGTATTCGCACCACTTGTAGCCGACCTCGAGGCTCTTTTCGAGGCCCTCGCCGAGAAGGATCCCTTCGACGCCCCGCTTCCTGTGCCCTCTCTTCGTTCCGAGAGTGAAGAGGCGCAGGCCTTCGAGGGTTTCCGGTTTGGTCGTGAGGACATGCCTCAGAGTTCGCAGCGGGTGCCGCCACGGCGAACCGTCGAGATCGGCGAGTACCGGATTCCAGTCGGGAATGGTGAGGAGGAAGGCCACCGGTTCTCCGTCGTAAAGGGCGAACCGCAGCAAATCGGGATGCACGAGTGGCCGTAGCTCCTTTGCCAGCCATTCGATCTCGGCGTCCGCCATCGGCACGAACCCCCAGTTCTTCTCCCATGCCGAGTTGTAGATCTCCTGTACCAGCTTGACCTCGCCGTGGAAATCCGAAAGGTTGGCGCCTCGGGTCGTCAAACCCGGATTGCGTTCTTTTGTCCTGTCGGCCAGCTTCTTGAGGCGCCCGAGGCTCGCGCCATGAACCGGCGAGATGTAGGCGTTCAGATCCTTGGCCTTGCTGTAACCCGCTCCCTCGATGAGTCGCGGATAATACTGCGGGTTGTATGTCATCATCAGAACGGGCGGTCTCGAGAACCCTTCAATCAGCAATCCGCACTCGTAGTTGGTTGATGGGTTCATCGGACCGATCACCGACCGGACACCCTTTTCGGACGCCCACGCTTCAGCCGCGTTCAACAGTCCGCGAGCGACGTCGGGCCGGTCGATGCTCTCGAAGAAGCCGAAGAAGGCGACGTTCTCTTCCTGAAATCGGTTGTAGTTGTGATTCAGGATGGCTGCGATCCGGCCGACCGCATCGCGGCCGTCCCAGGCTACGAACAGCTCGGCCTCGGCCGCCCTCCCCTTTTCGTAGAAGGGGTGCTTCTCGACGTCGAGAAGCTCGCGCACGGACGCTTTCAGTGGAGGCACCCAGTTCTTGTCATTTCGGTAGATCTTCCACGGCAGGTCAACGAACCGCGCCAGATCCGACCGGTTTCGTACGGGTCGTACCTTCACGCGATCACTCCCATCTCGCGGCCCACTTTTCGGAATGCTCCGAGTGCGCGATCGAGGTGATCTCGAGAGTGGGTCGCCATGTACGAGGTCCGGATCATCGCCCTCCCTTCCGGCACGGCCGGCGAAACGACCGGGTTGGCGAAGACGCCCTCCTCCTGCAGTCTGATCGTCATCTTGAACGCGGCCATGTCCTCGCCCACCACCAGTGGAATCACGGGAGATTCCGACTCGCCGGTGTCGAATCCCATGGTCGAGAACTCACGCTTCATGTAGTCCGTGTTCTCCCACAGCTTCTGCCGCCGCTCGGGTTCGCGCTCGATGACCTCGAGGGCCTTGATCACCGAGGCCACGGAGGCCGGCGGTGGGGCGGCCGAGAAAATCAGCGAACGCGCGTGATGCTTGACGTAATCGATGATCTGGCTGTCACCGACAACGAATCCGCCGACCGTGGCCAGCGACTTCGAGAAGGTGCCCATCACGAGATCTGCCTCATCCTCGAGCCCGAAGTGCTCCGTCGTGCCGCGGCCATTCTCGCCCATCACACCGATTCCGTGTGCGTCGTCGACCATCAGGCGAGCTCCGAATTTCTTCTTCAGCTCGACGATTCGTGGGAGATTCGCGAGGTCGCCCTCCATTGAGAAGACACCATCGACGACGATCAGCGACGAACGGTCATCTTCAACGCTTCGCAGCCGCTCCTCCAACGCGTCCATGTCGTTGTGCCGGTACTTCAACACCCGCCCAAAGGAGAGCCGGGCTCCATCGAGGATGCACGCATGGTCCAGGTTGTCGAGGATGACGACGTCCTTGCGGTCGATCAGACTCGAGATGACGCCCAGATTGACCTGAAACCCGGTCGAGAACGTGAGGGCTGCTTCCCGGTTCATGAACTCGGCCAGCCTTCTCTCGAGCTCGACGTGGATCTCCAGGGTGCCGTTGAGGAATCGCGAACCCGCCGTTCCGGTTCCGTAACTCTCCAGCGCCTCGGCCGCCGCCTTTTTGATTTCCGGGTGATTGGTCAACCCGAGGTAGTTGTTCGAGCCGAGCATGATCACACGTTGGCCGTTCATCGTCACCACCGGGTCCTGTCCGGAGGCGATCATGCGAAAGTATGGGTAGATTCCAAGGTCGCGAACCTCGTCGGCTTCCCTGAAATTGAAGCACTTCTGAAAGACGTCCACCTTCACTCCGCCGTGAAAATTACGCTCACCCGATCTCAGGCCCACTTCGCGCACAGAAGCGGCGTCGACATGATAGCAGGGGGAACCCCGGTCTCAGTTCAGCCAACCCCGATCTCGATACCAGGTCCAGGTCACGTCAACCCCCACCCGCCATGGAGTCAGATCAGTCACACCGAGAAGCTTCAGGCTGTCGCCCGTCCGCGCGGTCCAGTGACGGGCCAGCAGCTCGCGACTCTTGTCGGACGTCAGCGCCAGCCGACGCCAGCCGAGCCTCTGCAGAACGCTGCCGATCACCCCTGCGCCTGACACCAGCGCCGGCGGTACCCGCAGGACACGAGCCTTCACGCCGCCGATCTCGCAGAGAGAATCGATGAGCCCTTCGAGCTCGAGCGGCTCGGCTTCGCCGACGTGGAAGACCTCTCCGACGCTCCCGGAGGCCGCGGCCAGGATCGAGCGCACCACATCGCCCACCCAGGCCACAGTCAACCACCGTTCGCCGGCGGGGAGCCCGACCAGCCCGCTGCTCGCCATGCGGAAGAACTCGAAGACGTCGGTATCACGCGGGCCGTAGATCGCAGCCGGCCTGAGAATCGACCAGCCGCCGTACCCTTCCCACTTTCGCACCTCATCTTCGGCGGCGAGCTTCGATCGGCCATACCAGGAAATTGGCGCAGGCACCGCCTCGGGCCCGACTCCCTCGGGCGAACGCGACGGACCGACCGCCGCCAAGGAAGACACGTTGATCAGACGGGAGCCTCGGGCGGTTTCCTGCATAGCCGAGACCAGACTTGCAGTCCCCAACCGGTTGCCTTCGTCGAACTCTCGCTCGCGACCGGCGCGGAGCACGCCCGCCAGGTGGAAGACCGTTCCAGCGTTGTCGACGAGTTCGTCTAGGGCCCGGGGGTCGGAGAGCGACCCGACAACCCACCGAACGGGTGCGTTGGCGATCCAGCGCGGCGCCTCGGGATCACGAACCAGGATGCGGGGCTCGATACCGGCAGCACACAAAGCGTCGACGAGATGCGAACCGACGAACCCCGTCCCGCCGGTGATGGCAACCGGCTGCGGAATGGCGTCGAGCCACGGCTTCACCCGATCGGGCGAAACGAGGGGATTTCGATGCGAGAAGTCTGTCATCGTCGAGGGAGATTGTACCGGGACGCGCAAGATCAGTTTTGAGTTCTTAGTTTTGAGTTTTGAGTTCCCAATTTTCCCCCCGTTCCGAACCGGGGGTAGGCGGGGGAAAACTCAAAACTCATAACTCAAAACTCATCACTGAGCACGAGGAGCGCGGCCGCGTTATTCGAGGCCAACGTATTCACCCCAGGAGGTGGATGTTTCCCAGACTCGAACCCGCTCCAGCTCGAGGCCGGTCGGGATCTCGTAGCTCGTCCCGCTCGGAGACTCGACCGTACCATCGGCCGCGATCCGCTCCGCCATCTGTTGGTAGATCCACCGCGCCAGCACCTCGGTCGTCGGATCGCAATCATCGAAGATCAGCACGCGATCACCGATCGCCGTCAGTCCTTCGAGTTGAGGGTCCGCCGAGTTGAGCGCCATTGCGTGGTCGAGTCGCTTGACGATGTCGATCACCACCATCTTGAGCGCCTTGTAATCACACACCATATCGTGGTCATCGAGCTCGCGACCACGCGCGACAACCTCGATTCGGAGGCTGTGTCCGTGCGGAAAACGGCACTTCTCCGGGTGCTTGCTCAGCCGGTGCCCGTATTCCACCTCGAATGTCTTGGCGATCCTGAAGAAACCCATTCAAACTCCCCGGCCCCCTCCGAAGAGGTCCAGATGTAGGCGCGGAGTGTAACGAAAGCCGTGCTCCAGACACAAGGCCGCCACTGACGGTGCCCGTTCAGCCACCTCCTCAGCGTTCCTGCCCTGGGCCATGAGGAGGACTCGTCCCGGGTCGATTTTCCCCAGGGCGCCGAGCAGGTCGAGGATCTCCGGCATATCGCCGGCGTTCTCGACGACGAACTTGAGCTGGTGTTCGGGGAAACGCTCGAGGAGCTCCGTCATGGGCTCGCGATTCTTCCGCAGGCGGCCGTGACGATCGTTGTTGGCGTCCGTCGGGTCGGAGTTGGCAGTCTTCGGCGAAAGGGACAGAAGGTCGCAATAAAAGACGGGATTGACCGTGCCGGCCGTTTCGACAGTGATATGAAGGCCAACCTCAAGCAGGCCTCTCGTGAGGGCTCCGATCTCCCTTTGGATCAGGGGCTCTCCGCCGGTGACCACGACGTGACCGACGCCCGACGCCACCGCTCCTTCGACCAACTCCCCGACTGCCCGCCGCTCCCCCTCCGGCTCCCAGGAGGCGTACGGCGTGTCGCACCATCGGCACCGCAAATTGCACCCTGACGTGCGGATGAAGTGCGACGGCACACCGGCCAGCAGCCCTTCCCCTTGGATGCTGGTGAAGGTCTCGGAGATGAACATAGGTGGTGAAGGTATCACCCCGATTGTCAATTAGGAATTAGGAGTTAGGAATTAGGAATTTCCACCCCCCCCCGTTCTAACTGAATGCCTCGGGCGGTTGGGCGGCATTCCTCATTCCTCATTCCTCATTTAGGGATCGTCAGCAGTCGACTCCCCGGCATGAAGGTGATGCCAGAGATGGCGCCCGAGCCGCGGGCCCAACGCTCTCTGCAGCTCTTCGACGGTTGCCTGCTGGACGCCGCGAACCGATCCGAAGCGATTGAGCAATGCACGCGTCCGACCCGGCCCGATCCCTGGAACCGCCAGAAGCTGCGAGGAAAGGGTCCTCTTCGAACGCCGAGACCGGTGGCGGCTGACCGCAAACCGATGGGCCTCGTCGCGGACCTCGCGCAGGACGAGGTGGGCCGGGTCTGATGCATCGAGACGCAACGGTTCCGACGCCGCCGGCAGCCAGACCAGTTCTTCGCGCTTGGCAAGGGCGACGACCGGCAGGTCGACGCCCAGTGAGTCGAGGGCCGCCATCGCCGCGTTCAGCTGCCCGACGCCGCCGTCAATCAACACCAGATCCGGCATCTGTCGTTCTTCGTCACGCAGGCGGCGGTAGCGCCGTCCGACCGCTTCGGCGATCGCCGAGAAGTCGTCGATACCCTCGATCTCCCGAATGTTGAAGCTCCGATACTGGCGTTTGTTGAGGCGCCCGTTCTGCCAGACGACACACGAAGCCGTCGTCTCCTTGCCGCTCGAGTGGGAGATGTCGAAACACTCGATCGAGCTGACCGGGCCCGTCAGTCCGAGCGCTTCGCCGATCCGGCGGGCGAGGTGTTGAGCCTGCGAACGAGGCGCCCGGAAGCGAAGATCGAATGCCGCGCGGGCATTGTCGAGGGCGAGCTGGACGCGACGCGCCCGCTCACCCCGCCGAGGTGTCGAAATATCCACCGCGTGATCGCCGGTGAGGCGCAGAAACGCCCGCAGCATTTCACGGTCATCTTCGTCGAGCTCCTGTGCGAGCTCCACCCGCCGGGGAATCGACGGGTTCGCTTCGTAGTATTGGGCCAGGAAGCTCACCAGGAGCTCGCGCGCCGCGACGTCGCCAACCCCTTCGAAATGGAACTCGCGCTTGTCCACCAGGCGGCCCGAACGATAGGGCAAAAGACAGACGGTGGCGTGCTCGCCGTCAGTCCAGACCGCCACGACGTCTGCATCACCGCGGCCGGGCCGTTCGACATCCTGTTTCTCGCCAAGACGTTCGACGACCGCGAGCAGGTCGCGATAGCGGCCTGCGAGCTCGAAATCCTCCCGCTCCGACGCCGCCCACATGCTCTTTTCGAGCCGCGGCAGGAGGCTCCAGCGGCGGCCCGCGAGGAAGAGCCGCAACTCCTCGACCACCTCGGCGTAGGCCTCGGGCGTCGTCAGGCCGTCCACGCACGGTCCCAGACAGGCTCGCATGTGGTAGTAGAGGCAGGGCCTCGGCAGGCGACCGTCGATTTCGATCTGGCAGGTCCTTACCTGGAAATGGGTGCGCGCGAGATCCATCAGCTTGCGCGCCATACGCTGGCCCATGAAGGGCCCGAAGTAGCTGTGGCCGTCGTCGCGGACCTTTCGAGTCAACTCGATTCTCGGCCACGCCTCGCCGGTCGTCAGCTTGAGGTAGGGATAGGTCTTGTCGTCCCTCAGATGGACGTTGAAACGCGGGCTGAGACGTTTGATCAGGGTGTTTTCGAGGATGAAGGCCTCGGCCTCGCTGGCAGTCACGGTGAATTCGAGACGGCGGGCCCGCTCGAGCATATTGAGCGTTCGTTCTGGCAGATCGTGCCTCCCGAAATACGAAAGGACTCTTCGCCGCAGGTTTCGCGCCTTACCGACGTAAAGGTCATTCCCCAGCCGATCCTGGAATCGGTAGACCCCCGGCCGCTCCGGGGCCTCCTTCGCACGTTCGAGGAGGGGATGCGGGTCGCTCATCTCAGCATCTTACTGCGGCCAACGTTTAAACGTTGAAACGTTAGAACGTTAAAACGTTTTCTGCCTCTGGGACCCGGTCTCAGTCCTCGGGAACCAGGCCGAGGCGGACGAGCGCGCGCCGTGCCGCCTGGTGCTGAGCGTCACGCTTGCTGACACCTTCGCCACGGGCCACCGGTTCACCATCCCAGAGCACGTCGTAGACCCAAAGGCGACGGTGGTCGGGACCCGACACACCGACCTTACGGTACTCCGGCAACGGCAAGCCGCGCGCCTGGGCGACTTCCTGCAACGACGATTTCGGGTCCGCCAATGCGAGAGTACGGTCGTCCAGGTTGTCCAGATCATCGGCGAACTGATGCTCGACGAATTTGAGTGCGGCTTCCCATCCGCCATCGAGCGCGATCGCGCCAACCACCGCTTCGAAGAGGTCCTCCAGCAGGGCCGATCGCTCCCTTCCCCGCCCCAGCTCCTCGCTCGGGCCGAGAACGACCCAACCGTCGAGGCCGAGCAGCGCCGCCCTTTCGGCCAATCGCTCCGAACGCACCAGGTGAGCCCGCTTGCGGGTCAACTGACCCTGATCATCTCGCGGGAATTCTTCGAACAGTATCTTGGCCGCCGCGTGGCCGATCACCGCATCGCCGAGAAACTCGAGCCGCTGATAGGAACCCCTCTCCTGCGCCGTCAATGCCGAACCGTGGCGGAGGGCACGCCGCAGCAGGTCCTTATTCTCGAATCGATAGCCGAGGAGGGTTTCGAGCTGTTGAAGGGCTTCGTCACTGTTGGCCGTCATGCGGTCATTCTACAAAGGGATTTGAATTTTGAATTCTCAGTTTTCAATTTTCAATTCCCCTCCACCCCCCGCACATTGGGGGGGCGGGCGCGAAATCCGAAATTCGAAATCCGAAATGACATGACGACGGCCTGGCCTCGGCAGGCCAGCCGGAATGTCATCCCGAGCGAGCGCAGCGAGCCGAGGGATCTATGGCGCGGGTGAATGGGTCCCCTTCCCCCCTCTGCGCCTTTTCTCCATTTCTCCATTTTCGACAAAATGATCGGCCTATCGTCCTGACTTATTGATGATCTCAGTCATGCGCTCGAGAATGCGTTCGCCGTGTGAACCTGGCCAATAGACGCGTCCGCAGCCGTTGCAGCGGCGGAATCTGGGCGAGGTCGCCAACACGTGCGGTGGCGCCACATCGGCCACGTCCTCGCGTCTCACGTCGACCAGATCGCCATTGCACTCCCCGCAACGCGCGTGGTCGAGGTTCGCCTCGGGACGGAGCCCGAGGCGTTCGAACACCTCGACCAGCTGATCCTCCAGCCCCTCACTGCGAATGAGCATTGTCCGCGGACCGGCGGACGCCAGCTCACGATCCCTGGTCAGCAGCCACCTGCCCTCGGAGCGGGCCATCTCCGCCAACACACGGTCCTCAGGTCCCGGCTCCAAAAACCCGGTGTCGTAGCCGAAGAAACGGAGCCAGCGGGCCAGAGTGCCCAGCATCGCGTCGCACAGGAAGCGATGATCCCGTTCGCGGTGGCTGTCGTCGAACGTCATGTCCTTTCGAGATTATCTCTTTTGCCAGACGTATTTCGAATTTCGAATTTCGAATATTCCACCCACTCTCCCCGTCGATCGGGGGTACGGTTGGGAATTCCGAATTCCGAAGTGGGAGGGCGGCAGGGGGGTGTAGAATGCCTGACGCACTGCGGCGATCCATCAGCCGCAATATCGAGAAGGAGAAATCCAATGCCCACGATCGAAACCACACCAGATTTCGTCCAATCCGTATATGACACCACCCGCGACCGCCTCGAGGTCGTCAAGAAACGTCTCGGCCGTCCCATGACCCTCGCGGAAAAGGTGCTCTTCGGTCACCTCGCGGATGCGGACGCGGAACTCGATCGCGGCAAGGCCTACCTCCAGCTCCGCCCTGACCGGGTCGCGATGCAGGACGCGACCGCGCAGATGGCCCTGCTCCAGTTCATGCTATCGGGCAAGGACACGACCGCCGTACCGTCGACCGTCCATTGCGACCACCTGATCCAGGCCCGTTCCGGGGCAGAGGAGGATGTCGAGGCGGCGATCGATCGAAACCGGGAAGTCTACGACTTCCTGCAGTCGGCGTCCGCTCGTTACGGGATCGGTTTCTGGAAGCCCGGCTCCGGCATCATCCATCAGGTGGTGCTCGAGAATTACGCCTTTCCCGGCGGCATGATGATCGGCACCGACTCGCACACTCCCAACGCCGGCGGACTCGGCATGATAGCGGTCGGCGTCGGCGGCGCCGATGCCGTCGACGTGATGGCCGGCTTCAACTGGGAGGTCCTGCAGCCCGAGATCGTCGGCGTCAAGCTGACCGGCAGCCTGAAGGGGTGGGCTTCGCCGAAGGACGTCATCCTCAAGCTGCTCGGTATCCTCACCGTCAAGGGCGGCACCAACCGCATCATCGAGTACTTCGGTCCGGGCACCCAGTCCATCTCGACCACCGGCAAGGGCACCATCACCAACATGGGGGCCGAGCTCGGCGCCACCACCTCCATCTTCCCCTATGACAGCCGGGCCAAGACCTATCTCGACGCCACCCAGCGGGCGCGCATCGCCACCCTTGCCGAGGCCAACAAGGACCTCCTCACGGCGGATCCCGAAGTCGCCGCCGATCCGGACGGCTTCTTCGATCTGGTCATCGAGATCGACCTCGACACCCTCGAGCCGCACATCGTCGGCCCGTTTTCACCCGATCTGGCTCGACCGGTGTCGCAGATGGCGGCGGACGTCCGGGAGCACGGCTACCCGGACACACTCACCGCCGGACTCATCGGATCCTGCACCAACTCGTCCTACGAGGACCTCACCCGCGCCGCCGATGTCGCTCAGCAGGCGCTCGATGCCGGGGCACAGATAAAAACAGCTCTTTGGGTCACCCCTGGCTCGGAGCAGATCGAGGCCACAATCGAGCGCGACGGCCAGATGGCAACGCTCGACCGCCTGGGTGCGAAGGTTCTCGCGAACGCATGCGGCCCGTGTATCGGCCAGTGGCATCGCGAAGACATCGAAGACGGCACGGTGAACTCGATCATCAGCTCGTTCAACCGCAACTTCGCCAAGCGCAACGACGGCAACCCGCAAACGAACTCCTTCCTAACGAGCCCGGAGATCGTCGTCGCCTACGCGCTGGCAGGAAACCTCACTACCAACCCTCTGACCGAAGAGCTGTCGGCCCCGGACGGAGGCACCTATCGACTGCGGGCACCGGCGCCGGCGCCCGAGGTCCCGGAGGACGGTTTCGTCTTCAAGGCCGAGGGATACCTGGCACCGCCCGAGGACCGCGCATCGGTCGAGGTCAAGGTCCGCGAAGGATCCGAACGCCTGGAGCTGCTCGAGCCCTTCCCGGCGTGGGATGGCGAGGACTACGAGAAGATGCCGGTCCTCCTCAAGGCACGCGGCAAATGCACCACCGACCACATCTCTCAGGCCGGGCCGTGGCTCAGATTCCGCGGCCACCTCGACAACATCTCTGACAACCTCTTTCTCGGGGCCATCAATTCGTTCACGGACGACCCCGGCTATGGCGTCGATATTGAAACGGGCGAGACCAAGCAGCTCCCGAAGCTCGCGCGGGACTACAAGGAACGGGGTATCCGCTGGGTGGCGATCGGGGACGAGAACTACGGTGAAGGCTCGTCCCGCGAGCACGCCGCGATGGAACCACGTCACATGGCGGGCACGGCGATCATCGCCCGTTCTTTCGCACGCATCGCCGAAACCAACCTCAAGAAACAGGGCATGCTGCCACTCCGATTCGCCGATCCGGCGGACTACGAGAAGATCCTGGTCGATGACCGCCTCTCGTTGACCGGCCTCTCCGGAATCAGCCCCGGCAAGCCGATTACCGCGGTCCTCCACCATGCCGACGGCACAGAAGAGAGCTTTCTCCTCGAGCACAGCTTGAACGAGGAGCAGGTGGAGTGGTTCAAGGCCGGCAGCGCGCTGAATGTGTTGAGGAATAAGTAGCTATTCGCTTTTAGCCATGAGCTGTTAGCTGTGAGCCTATCGCAGGCGATCACTCGATTGCGTGGGCTTCGATCATCGATAAGATCGGCGAGTGGGATATCGCCAAGACGTCTCGATCAAGCCACCGAGTCAAAGTGAGCTGCTGACGGTTAACAGCCAACGTCGATTTTCTTGGATTGAAGCGAACACGCGAAATCTATGAGGTGCATCACACGCATCGCGTTGACGCAAGTTATTTGTTCTGAGAACATCGAATGATGACCGAGACAAACGTCCGCCAACCCGTCGCGCCGGTTGCAGACCTGGATTTTCTCAGGGTTTTCCTGCCTTACGAGCTGCGCCTGGCCCAGCGGCAGGCCATGGTTTCGAGTTCGAAATCGGCAGACGGCGCGCCCGAATCGTGCCTCGGCATCTACCTTGTGCGGCTCGAGCCCATGTCCGGCGACTGGTTTCCCACCGCGGGCGACGGCGGTCGGCAGATCGGCAGCCACATCCAGCAACTCCTGGCGAACGTCATTCGCGATTCGGACATCCCGGTCCGCTTGAGTGACCAAGAGCACCTCGCAATTCTCCGCGACCTCGACCCGCAGCACACCTACGCCGTCAGCCAGCGGTTCCTGACCTCCGCCTCCGATTCCGACCTTCTCCGCGCGGCGAACCTCCGCACCCGCGTCGGCTATGTCATCTACCCGCTCTCGAGCCAGCCCAACTACCCGCCGTCCCAGTGGGAAAACATCATCGAGCTGACCCGGAGGATGAGCGCCTACGGGGAACCGTCCGGGCGCGCCACCGGGTACGGGCTTGTACGCGGCCCCGACATGGCGGAGACCGGCATTCCGGAGAGCGACCTCATTCCGCTGGCGATTCGCGACCCCGAAGCGCTCGTCGCACCCGGACTCCTGCAGATTCAGCGCATCCATTTGCTCTCGCAAATGGAGTAGAGCGATCCGCCTGGTTTGATTCCAGTCACGACAAACCGTCGAGACGATTCTGCCAAACCCGAAACCGAGGTAACGTCGGCTCCCGCTGGAGTGAAGGGCTTCGTCCGGCACCACGACTCGAAAGCCGAACCGACGAATTGCGAGGGCCGCGAGACGCCATGAGATGGTGCTCGCTCGCGTGCGCCAGATCTCGGTGTATCGCGGCCCGCAGCAGAAGCCCGAAAACGACAGCGGGCAGACGCAGTCTGCAGGCACTGCAGGCGCCGAGCCGACCTCGGGCATCCACCGACAGGAGTGCGCATCATGGAATCGGAGCGACAGCGGAGATTCCGTGTCGCGCCGAGATTGGGCCTGGGGGTGCGATGAGCGACAGGGGCGAGGAGGGATTGATCTTGGGATCATCCCGACGAAGCCGACGAGCGAAGCGCGCACTCCAGGTCCGGAACCGGCGCGAAGGAACGAACAAAGGGGGGTCGGGCAATTGACCGATCCGAGCGTTCGGCATGACGCGAGTCCAGCGCACCTAAGCACGTGACGAGCGACAGGCAGACGTTCCACTCTCGCGCGCCGAAGGCGCGCGACGGTTGAGGTACGAGGGACGATGAGAGCACGCTCTCGTCGGACCGAGTACCGAAGCCGCGTGCCCGCGATCACAGATCGCGGGAAGTGGACCGTCTGCCGCCAATTTCGGGCAATCTCGCACCGGGATCGAACCACGGTATGATCTCGACATGGCCTTCGAACTTGGAGACTGGCTTCCCCAATTTCCGATACGGGAGCACGCGCTGTACCTCGACCACGCGGCAGTCTGCCCGCTGCCGACGCCGGTCGCCCAAGCGATGCGCCAGCGCATCGCCGAGCAGGAGGAAACCGGATACGACAGATACAAGGACTGGCAGAACAACCATTTGAGCTGTCGCCATTTCGGCAGTCAGCTCGCCGGCTGCGCTCCCGACGACATCTCGATCATCCGCAGTACATCCGAGGGGCTTTCGCTGATCGCCGAAGGCCTGGCCTGGAAGAAGGGTGATGAGGTCCTCGTCGGAGTCGAAGAGTTTGCGGCCAACGTCGCGCCGTGGCTCGCACTCGAGCGCCACGGCGTGAAGGTCGTCCGCTTTCCGCAGCCTGACGGCCGCATCAACGTCGAAGTCGTCGAAAAGCACATCGGCGAGAGGACCAGGATGTTGACCGTATCATGGGTCGCTTTCCACACCGGCTGGATCGCTCCGCTGGCCAAGCTCGGTCGTCTCTGCCGGGACGCAGGAGTCCTTCTGGTGGTCGACGCCATCCAGGGGTTGGGTGTGTTGCCGATGGACCTTGGCCCGCTCGGCATCGACGCGATCGTCGCTGACGGCCACAAGTGGCTGCTCGGACCGGAGGGCGCCGGCATCATGGCAACCACACCCGAGCTGCGCGATCGCCTCCAGCCCACGATTTCGGGCTGGAAGAGCGTCATCCTGGCGCCGCACGACTTCTTTTTGCAGCGCCTCGAATACCGATCTGACGGACGACGCTTCGAGGCCGGCGCGAGCAACGATATCGGCGTCGCCGGCCTCGCCGCAGGGCTCGACCTGATCGCCGCCGTCGGGCGTGACAACATCCAGGCGAGGGTAGAAATGCTGTCGCGCGTTCTGACCCGGATTCTCCTCGCCCACGGCTGGGACGTCTACTCCCCGGGAGCCGGCCATCCGATCGCCGGAATCGTCGCCGCTCGCCATCCGGGCGTCAGCCCCGCCGACGCCCGCCGCCGGCTTGCCGAACGCCGGGTGGTGGTCTCGGCACGACAGGGCAACGTGCGCTTCTCCCCCCACTTCTACACCACCCGCGGCGAGCTCGAAGCGTTGGATCGAATCCTCGAAAAAGTGGGCCTCTGACAAATTCGGAATTCGGAATGCCGCACACCCACCCACTCGAATTCCGAATTCCGAATTGGGCGGCTGGGCGGGCGCTAGTCTGCCGCGCAGCGGAAGCCGGTACTCCGGTGGCTATCGGTCGGCTTTCTGCCCGACCGGCGCGACACTCTCTGGCGGGACGGGGGATCGATAAAAGACCCGCCTCGAACCACCCGCCGGCGTTCGTCGGAGGGGCCCGTTTCCTGCTCCCACGGACTCCCGTCCAGCGGTCCTCCCGCCAGAATCGAGTGGTAGACGTCCTCCACCCACTCGGCGGCGTTTCCGATCAGGTCGTGGACTCCCCAGGAGTTGGCCGGAAAGCTGTTGACCGGGGCTTCCGCACCCCACCGGTCGTAGCCACTGGCATCGAGGGCATTGCCGCGATGATTCTCCCAGCGGTCCCCCCACGGGAATCGTGTCTCGCTGCCGGCGCGCGCCGCTCTCTCCCACTCCGCCTCCGACGGGAGTCGCTTGCCGGCCCATTCCGCGTAGTCTCGAGCCTGATACCAGGTCACCCACAAAACCGGATATGACGCTCGGTTCGGGTCATCGAAGGCCTCGGTCCTCGTCGGAGCTGTGCAGTCGCCCGCGTCGACACAGCGGCGATAATCGGCGTTCGTGACCTCCGAACGATCGATCCAGAAACCCTTGACGACTCTGTTACCGGCCGGCAATTCATCGAGGGCGGCCTGCCGATCGCCTTCAGTGGCGCCCATTCGGTATGAGCCCGGCGGCATCCAGACCATCACTCGTCCATCTTTCGGTGAAGTCCGGGTGTCGCCCGCCTCAGGCTCGAGGGATTCCAGGCGACGGCGGATGGTGATGTCGCCGGGAACGATCCTGAGGCCGAGTTCGAAGCACGCTGCGGCGCGCACCCGGTCGCCCTCACGCGCCATCGATTCCCCGCACTCGCGCAATGCTTCGCCGACACGCGCCTCGGTCTCCCGAAGGCGCCGCTCGAAACGCGGGCTCGAGGACACGGCTCTCAGATAGCGCGATCTGAGCACCTCGACGGATTCGACGTCTCCCGCCAGCGCTGCGTCGACCAGTTCTCCTTCGACCCACTCCAGAATATCGAGGGCCACAGAATCCGTCGGATCCCGCCGAAGAAGAAGCGCGGCCTGCAGAACCGCTTCCACGGCACGCCGTTCGAGCATCAGCCAGGTCACGGCACGACGCTCGAGATATCGCCGGTCCTCGGCGCTCAGCTGCACGCCGGCAAGCTCCTGCCCCGGCGTCGACTTCAGCGCAAAAGCACGCTCTGCGACCGATAACAGACGCGCGTCGCTGACCTCGGACGATCGGCTCACGGCACAACGGAAACCCAGGTCGTCGGCGCGGTACTCCTCATCGAACCAGGATCGGGCGGATACCCTCGCCAGATCGATGTCCCGCCTCCAGGAGCCTCCGCGTACGACTCTTCCGATGCCGGATCGCATCGGCGATCCGTCCGCCGGCAGCTCCTTGAAACCGACCTGGTACCGGTCTCCACACCACTCCCAAACGTTCCCCGGCATGTCGAGCAGGCCCCAGCCGGTTTCCGGATACGTCCCCACCGGCAGGGTTCCCCGGTCGATGGCCACCGTGTCGTCCCAGACGTTTGCCAGATCGGCCCTGCGAGCGTTGCCCCAGGGGAATCGCCACCGGGTCTCTTTGCCACGCGCAGCGCGCTCCCATTCAGCCTCAGAGGGCAACCGCCGTCCGACCCAGCGCGCGTAATCGCGGGCTTGGCGCCAGCCGATGCCAACCACCGGGAGCTGTTCGTTGTTGCGATCGCCGAATCCGTGTCCGCCCTGCGGAAGGCCGCAGAATCCGTCATCGACGCACTGGCCATACCGTTCGTTGGTGACCTCGGTCGCCTCGATCCAGAAGCCAGGAAGGTCGATCCAGCGAAAGAAAATCTCGTTTTCTCGACATCGGCGGTCGTTGACGGAGCATCCGATGCGGACTCGTTCGGGCGGCTGGTAGACGAGCTCGGCGCCGTCCAGAGGGGAACGCCATTTCTGCCCGTCGTCAGGTTCGACCGGCGGCAAGATCAACCGTCGAAGCTGCAGAATCGCTGGGCTCGCCGCGTCATATCCGGCCGCCAACGTCCACGCGGTCGCCGCCGCCTCGGGATCCGAGTCCAGTTGCCCGTCACCCCAGGCGGCCAGGGCCGCGGCCGTCCGGCGCTCGAGGTTTCGTACCCTCTCATCGCCGTCTTCGAGCTGCATCACCAGGCTGGAGTAGGTCTCCATCAACACCGCAACGGCGGCCAGACGGCCATTCGTCGCTTCGCGCAGGACCGACGATTCTGCCTCTGCCAACACCGCCTGGGCGGAACGGTCTCCGGGGTCATTCTGAAGGCGGCCGACAGCATCGGGAAGGCCCCCCCAGGGTCCGGCGATCAGCCGGCCGGCGTTAACTGCGAGAATTATTCCTACGAGCAACAGGGAACGGTGACGCATGGTAACTGCAGTATTGTACCGTCGCAGCGGTTACACGAACACGAAAGGCCACGGGTGGCAGCAGGAGTGGTCTCGTTCGCATTTCGGATTTCGGATTTCGAATTTCGAATTTTCCGACCGGCGGCCCGGGGGCGCGAAAGCGATGGATGAAAAGGGGCGGCATGCTGCTGCTCTTTTTCTTTTGTCATTCCGACCGAGGGAGCGTAGCGACCGAGCGGAGGAATCTATGGGCAAGGCGGTAGCGCGCTTCAGCCCAGCCCGCCCCATAGATCCTTCGGCTTCGCACGCCTGCGGCGTGCTTCGCTCAGGATGACATTCTGACTGGGCTCGTCGGACGAGCCCGTCATCTTGTCATTCCGACCGAGGGAGCGCGGCCCCCCTTCTCTCCTTCGCCCCTTCCCCCATTTTCTCTCCATGCGTATGGCGCGCTACACTCGCGGCGTGAATAACCTGCATATCTCACCAGCTGTCTACTGCGGCCGCCGATCCGCCGCTCCCAGCTGTGCTTTCTCATCTCCGGGTGCTCGACGTACCGTCAAGTACGCCTCCGCGCCCGGAGAATCTAAAACCCAGCTGGTTACAGCGTCTCAACGGCCTCGTCACGACACCCGGTGAGATATGCAGGCTGATGACGACACCAGGGAGATTGCGTACTACCGCGAAATCGAGGATTATTTCGCGACCCTGCGCGGAGTGCCGCACGTCCTTTCGCCGAAGGACTTCCAGCTCCTCCGCGAATGGTGGCGTGACGAAATGCCGTTGCCCGTCGTCAGAGCGGCCCTTGCCGAGGTCTTCGCCCGCCGCCGAGACAGGGACGAACCCGATCCGGTCGTCAGCCTCTCCTATTGCCGCCACGCGGTGAAGGCGCACGCCAAAAGAGCGGCCGAAATGCACGTGGGTTCAGCCGACGGCCCGGTTCGACCCGAGGCCCCGGACATTCGACAAGGAGTCGAAACTCTGGCTTCTGATCTCACTGCCGCCGCTGACCGTCTGCGCGCCGACCGCCCGCGTATTGCAGAGCTCATCGACCGTTTCGCTGTCGCCGTCGCCGCCGCAGCCGAACTGCCGCCGGCGATCCTCGAGGAACACCTGTTCGCCCTCGAGTCGACCCTGCTTGCCAACAGCCTCGAAGCGCTTGATGACGAGGCCAGGTCCTCCATCGAAACGCGATCGAGGGCGGACGCCGAATCTACCGCCGCCACGCCGGAGGCGCGCGAAAGGACCTACAGGGCGCTCAGAGATCGCCTGATGCGAGAGGAGCTGGGCCTCCCGAGGCTGGAGCTCGACGGGTGACATCTGAAAACGGAGGCGCTGGAGGACCGATCGACGATTCCGTTTCACTCGAAGCCGAGAAGCTGGTCGGCGGCGGTCGTGCGCTCGCCCATCACGAGGGCTCGACCTGGATGGTTGCCGGCGCCCTTCCCGGTGAACGGATCCGGGCCGTCCCGTTGAAAAAGCGAGCCGGAATCATCGAGGCGTCGGCATGCGCGGTCGAACGGCATCCCCATCCGGCCCGATTGGAGGAACCCTGCCCCCACTCCGGGATCTGCGGAGGCTGTGACTGGCCACACGTGGACCCGACCCTCGGTGCACGGTTGAAGGCCTCCTCCGCGTCGGAGGCCACGCGCGGTTTCCCTGAACTCGGCGAAATGATCGCCGCCGCAAGGGTCACGACCTCGCCCGACAACTACCGCCTGCGCGCACGCCTGCACTGGGATCCCGCACAGCGGAGGCTCGGATTCTACGAGTTTCGCAGCCGCCGGGTGTCCTCGATCACGTCCTGCCGCGTCCTGAGCTCGGGCTTCATGAAGATCCATCCGTTGCTCGAAGCGACGCTTGCGAAATGCTGCCCGGAAGCCATCGACCTGGAGTGGCTCGAAGGCACCGACGACCGAACACCAGTCGCGGCACTGACGCCTTCCAAAGGAGGGCCATCCGGGATCGAGCCTGGTTGGATCCCGGACGAGAACGACCTGGCAGGCTCCGTAGCCGGCTTCCACTCACTCTCGCCCTCCGGCCGGCCGAGCCCCGGCTGGGGAGCGGCCGAGGTCGCGATGAACCTGCCGATCCCGCTCGCGGTTCCGATCGGCGCCTTCTTCCAGGGCAACCGCCACCTCATCGCACCGCTCTTCGAAAAGATCGCCGAGCTGATCGGCAGGGATCCGTCCCCGGTCTTCGATCTCCACGCGGGCGTCGGCTATCTGGCCGCGGCTGCCCTCCATGCCGGCGATCGGGAGATGACCTTGGTCGAGCCCAACCGCATTGCCGCCGAAGCCGCCGGCCGTAATCTCCCCGCCGCCGAGGTGGTCGGCGGCTCGACGGCGGAAGAATTCGCGAAACGGCGGAAGTCATTGCCAAACGACGCGATCGCGATCACGGATCCTCCGCGCAGCGGCCTGACCAAACCGCTGAGGGAGAGGCTGGCTGCGTGGCGGCCGAAAAAGATCCTCATGCTCGGCTGCGATCCGGCGACCTGGGCACGCGACGCCGGTTTCCTCGTAAGCAGCGGCTATCGGGTGAGCGCGCTGGAGCTCTTCGATCTCTTTCCCTCGACCCACCACGTCGAGATCCTCGCCCTTTTGGAGCGTGAGTGACAGACGGTTCGCAGAAGGCGCGCGCCCTGCGCCCGCTCTGGTCACTGGCCACGGGAGCCGCACTGGGCGCTGCCGTCTCGGCCCTGACCTCGGTGGAACCGCCTTCCTGGCTGGCCCCGTCAATCCTCGTCGTCGGCGCGATCATGGGCACGGTTGCCCTCGGCTGGAGGCACCGGGCGCGGCATTGGCTGTTCCTCCTGGCCGGATTCGCTCTTGTCGGCGGCAGGGGTCTCGCCCAAGCCGGGGATATGCTGCAACTCGCACACCTCATAGATGGGGGTGAAACGACGATCCGCGCGACCGTCGTGATCACCGAAGGGTGGTCCGACGCGAGGTGGGGGCGCCGCACCAGAGCGAGGGCCGTGGCGGCGAGCCACGGCGAAGATACGATCGCCCTTCCGAATCGATGCCGGCTCGAGGTTCGGGGCACGGTCGACCCGATGAACCTGCCCCCGCCCGGATCGGAGATCGAGGTTCTGGCGCGCGTCAGAGGTCATTCCGCCAGCCCTCTCCTGGTGGTCTCGTCGCATCACCTGATCCAGCTCACCGGCCGCCGAAGCCCGCTGCCGGCTCTGCGCAACGCTCTCGCTCGACGACTCCTGGTTGCTGCCGGCACCGACCCATCTCGCATTCGTGCCGCCGAAATGGCGGCCGCACTCGCCCTCGGCCGTCGCGATCTCGTTCCGACCACCGTTCGAGACAGGTGGCGCCGTTCCGGTCTCGCACACGTCCTCGCGGTCAGCGGCCTTCACGTCGGCCTGGTAGGAGGCGCGGTCTGGTTGATCCTCGCACTGGCCGGCGCGAGCCCGCGGGCAACCCGTCTCACGGTGCTCGCTATCGTCCCCATTTATGCAGTTCTGGCCGGCGCCGCACCATCCGCGATGCGAGCCGCGTTGATGGTCGTCATATACCTCGGCGCCCGCCTGCTCGGGCGGGCCATCATCCCGATGGCTGCCGTCCTGC
This sequence comes from Acidobacteriota bacterium, assembly GCA_022340665.1. Taxonomy (NCBI): domain Bacteria; kingdom Pseudomonadati; phylum Acidobacteriota; species Acidobacteriota bacterium. The sequence goes on from JAJDNM010000077.1 coordinate 36,622, forward strand.
TGGCGTTCTCCGCCCTTCTCCTCTCCCAGCCCTCGCTCATCGCCAACGTCGGTTTCCAGCTCACGGTGTTCATCACCGCCGCCCTGGTTCGCTGGGTACCGGCTGTCAGCACGATCCTGCCCGGGCGCCGATGGCTGGCTGGCGCCATTGCCGTGCCGATAGTCGCTCAGACTGCAGCCGCACCGATCGTGGCGTGGCATTTCCGCACCCTGATCCCGGGCGCCGTACTCTCGAATCTCGTCGCCCTCCCGATGCTCGCGCCCACCATCCTCGGTTCGGTGGCGGCGACCGCGATTGCGCAGGTGTGGAGCGGTGCTGCCGGGGTGACACTCGATCTTGTCGGCGCTCTGCTGGTCCTCCTGGATACCGCCGGACGGGTGGCGCGAGCTCACGAAATCGTGACGCCGCCGATGCATGCGGCCGCGGTCGTCGCCTTGACGATCGCCGGATGGATCGCCCTGCAGGCCAACCGCTGGGCACGACTGGGCGTGGTGGCATGGATCTCCGTCCTGGCGATGCTCGGAGCTGTCTGGCACTTCCGTCAGGCCCCGCCGGTACCGGCTGCCGAGCTCCTGCCGGTCACCGATGGAGCCGCAGTCGTGGTTGGTTCGGGCAAGGACGTGATCGTGGCCGATACCGGCCGCTACGTTCGTGAATCGGCAGAGCTGCTCGCGGAGGGCGCGCGACGACATATCGGCGCAGTGCTCGCCTCGCACACCGACGAGGACCACCTCGGAGGGCTGGGGCAGTTGCTCCGCTCGTTCGAGGTCGGAGAGCTGGTCCTTCCCGCGTGGATGCTTTCCGAGCCGCAAACCGTTCCCCTCCTGCGAATCGCTCGCCGGCGCGGCGTCCAGGTACGACCTGTCGCGGCGGGGTCCGCAGTCGCGTTCGGCTCGTTACGAATCGTGGTTCTCTGGCCGCCCGCGCAGAACCCGCCCCGGCACGAGAACGAACGCTCCCTGGTCGCCCGCGTCGCCGTCGACCGGAGGTCCGTCCTCCTGACCGCCGACATCGGCAGCTCGACCGAGCGTCACCTTGCCCGCGCCGGCGATCTGCGGAGCGAGGTGTTGGTCGTGGCCCACCACGGCGGCCGCGGCTCGACCTCCAAGGCCTTTCTCGACGCCGTCAAACCTTCGATAGCTCTGATCCCTGCCGCACCGGGCAACACATATGGCCACCCGACCGCCGAGGTCCTGGAGCGCCTCGCTGGCGCGGGAATCCCGAGTCGATACCCTGCACGTGACGGGTGGTGTGGGGCGAAGCTGGTGAACGGCGAGTGGGTACCATTCCCGTGAAATAGGAATTAGGAGTTAGGAATTAGGAATGTCGCCCAACGTGCCGAAACGCGAAATGCCTGATGAGGTTGGGTGGAAATTCTTCATTCCTAATTCCTAATTCCTCATTCCTCATTCCTCATTCCTCATTCCTCATTCCTAATTCCTAATTCCTAATTCCTCATTCCTAATTCCGAATTGGCTTGCGCGTTCGCCGGTCACCGCCCTACGCTTGGCGCATGGATGACAGGTTGACACCACTTCTGGTCATCATGGGTCCGACGGCGTCAGGCAAGAGCCGTCTCGGTCTCGAGGTGGCCGAGAGGGTCGATGGGGAGATCGTCTCGGCGGACGCGTTTGCGGTTTACCGCGGCATGGACATCGGCACCGACAAGCCGACCGCCGAAGATCGGCGTCGAGTCCGTCACCACCTGGTGGATGTGGCCGAGCCCGGGCACCGTTTCTCGGCCGGCGAGTTCGCCAATGCGGCGGCCGCCGCGATCGCGGACATCACGAATCGCGACCGCACACCAGTCATCGTCGGCGGCACGCATTTCTACATCCGCGCGTTGATCGAGGGACTTTTTCCGGCACCCCCGAGAGAGCCCGCCGACATCGATCACCTGGCCGATCAGTGGGAACGCGACCCCGGCGCCGTTTTCCAGAGGCTCCGGGAGGTCGATCCCGAGGCGGCAGAGCGAATTTCTCCGAACGACCGTCAACGGGTTCTGCGGGCGTTGGAGGTATTCGAGCTCACCGGCGAGACACTCTCGAGTCACTGGCGAAGGCACCAGTGCCCTCGAAGGTACCTCCCGTTGATGGTCGCTCCGGACCGTTCGCGGCAGGATCTATATGCTAGAATCGACGCGCGCGCGGACAGGTTATTTGCGTCCGGTCTGGTAGAGGAGGTGCGGCAGATCCTGGCCACCGGTGTCCCTGTCGACGCTCATGCCCTCAAGGCTATCGGCTACCGCCAGGTGGTGGAGATGTTGCAGGGTGAGTGCGATCTGGAAACGGCCATCGAAAACACCAGGAAATCGAGCCGGAGGTTCGCGAAACGCCAGTTGACATGGTTGCGAGGCATTCCCGAAGGGAACCTCCACTGGGTGCCGCCGGCTGAGCAAGGTGGGGCGACGGCGGTCACTGAACTCTGGAAACAGCACACCGAGGGAAGAAGAACATCATGAACAAACCTTCGAGCGGTACTATCAACATTCAGGATCCATTTTTCTATCAGCTCCGCAAGGATTCCAAGACCGTTCACGTGTATCTTGTCAGCGGCAAACGGCTCACCGGCATCATCCGCCGGTTCGACCGCTACTCGGTGATTCTGGAAAACCACGGACAGGAGCAACTGGTGTACAAGCACTCTATCGCCAGCATCGCTCCGTTGGGCCCGATGCCGGGCAAGACCCAGCCTGAAGAAGACCAGGTCTGAGCAATCGATGGCTGCCACCTTTCCTCTCTTCAAGCGCGCTAAAGTTGTGGGCGTCCTCGCGGCGGCCGTGGCCAGTGCCGGCCTCCTGGCGGGATGCGCCTCCGCCCCGGCCACACCGCCCTCCGCGGCGCGGTACGAGTTCCCGGCCCCGAACACGGGCCCCGGTCGCCCGAGGCTCGAGCAGGCCGACCAGCGGCTGGTGAACGAGGGTTGGAACGCCCTGCTCAGCGGCGACACGGTACGGGCGGAGGCCAACGCCGCCAGGGTCGGGAACGATCCGGCGAGCGATCTCCTGTCGTTGCAGGCGACGCTGGTGGCGAACAGATCCGACGCTTCGCCGGGTCTCGAGAGGCTCACCAGCGATCAACCGGACTATGCGGCCGCATGGCTGACCTTGTCGGTGGCGGCCGAACGGGCCGGCGATGAACGGACCGCGCTGACCGCGGCCAACCGCGGTTCCGAGCTGTGGCCCGAAGATCGATGGATCGAACGGCGGGACGACCTGAAACGTCAATTCGTCGGCGCGAGGATCGAGAAAGCCGGCACGCTCCTCGCATCGGGAGCGGCAGATGCCTCGCTCGATACGCTCGAACCGGCGCTGGAGCTCGAACCGGACAACCGCGATGCCGTCGTATTGAAAGCCCGTGCCCTGATCGAACTCGGCCAACCGGATCGTGCCGAGGCGGCTCTCTCCACCCTGCCCCGGGATTCGGAGACCGTCCGCCTCTCCGGCAAAATTGCCGAACAGCGGGGTGACCTCAACGCCGCCATGAGAATCTACGGCTCTCTTCCGGACGACCCGGAGAGCGTCCTCGCCGCGGTCGCGATCGCCGAACAACAGCGCGACTGGCAGGCTGCGATGCGGTTCTACTCCTACCTGCCCGACGACAACCCGGAGAAAGAGGCCGGTTTGCGCCGGGCCAAGCTTCGCTGGCGCCTTTCGGTGATGCCGGATTACGTGCACGAGGCCATGAACTCGCCGGATCTTTCGCGTGCTCAGCTCGCCGTGATCCTGGTCAGGCTTGCGCCGAAAGTGGAAAGCATGGCCGGTGGGCAGGTACCATTGTTATCGGACATCATGACTTTGCCTTCTCAAGCCGAAATCCTCACCGCGACCAGGCTCGGGCTCGTCGACTGCGACGAGTTGCTGCATCGGTTCCATCCCCACCGGCAGGTGACTGCCCTGGAGGCACGAACGGCGGTGGAGAATCTCGTGCAGCTGCTCGGCGTCGGGGAACCGCGCTGGTGCACCTTTGACAGTGGGACCCGCCCGTGCGTGAAATTCGTTGATCCGGTTTCTGGTTCCAGCGTGGCCAATGTCGTGATGGAACTGGCCGCTCGAGGAGGCAACGGCCAATGACCGAGAACGCGCGGAAGCTGATCAAGCAGTTCGAGCTCTTCTCGGAGCTGACCAATGACGAGCTCGACGAAGTTGCGTCTCTCGCCCAGATCCGTAAAATCCCCGCGGACACCACCATCTTTCACGAGGGCGACGACGCGGATTCGATCTTCGTGGTGGTCAACGGCAGGGTCAAGATCGTCACCACGTCGACCGACGGCAAGGAGTTCATCCTGACCGTCCTCGGCTCCGGACAGGTTTTCGGCGAGATGGGTCTGCTCGAGACCGCTCCGAGATCCGCCTCGGTCATCACGGTCACGGATGTCGAACTGCTGGTCATCAAGCAGGACGACTTCGATCACCTGCTGACCTCGAATCCCCACATCTCACGCAAGCTCATGGCTATCCTCTCCCGGCGCCTCCGTCGCGCGAACTCGAAGATGGAATCGCTCGCATACATGGATGTGGCGGGCCGATTGGCGCGTTATCTACTCGACATGGCTCTCGACCACGGCAATCGCCTCGGCAACGGGTGGGTCGTCGTCCGACGCCCGACCCATTCGGACATCGCCCATTCCATCGGAACCAGCCGGGAGACCGTCTCTCGACTCATCAACGAGTTTGAAGAGGGATTCGGGTTGGTGAACAAAGGGAAGTTCACCTACATCCGAGAAAATTTGTTGGAATAGCAAATTTTCGAATTAGGAATTCTGAATTAGGAAGTAGGAATTCCCCTCCGCCCCCCCATTGGAGTGAACGTCTCGGATGGGTGGCATTCCTAATTCCTAACTGCTAATTCCTATTATTCTTCGCTGGTGTGTAGAATCTTCATTCGGAGGCTGAATGACCGAGGTTGCATTACGCCTGTACAACACCTTGAGTCGTCGTCTCGAGGTCTTCGAGCCGATCGAGTCGGGACGGGTGCGGATGTACACCTGCGGACCGACGGTCTACGACTTCGCACACATCGGCAACCTCCGCACCTTTCTCTTCGAGGACGTCCTCCGGCGCACGCTGAAGCACTTCGGCTACGACGTGACCCAGGTGATGAACCTGACCGACATCGACGACAAGACCATCCGCGAGGCACAGGCCGCGGGCCTCGGCATCCGGGAGTACACGGACCGGTTCATCGAGGCGTTCTTCACTGATCTCGACACGCTTCGCATCGAGCGGGCCGAGCATTACCCGAGGGCGACCGATTACATCCCACAGATGGTGAAGCTCGTGCAACGGCTGGAGGCGAAGGGCCACGCCTATCGCAGTGACGGATCCGTCTACTACAGCATTTCGACCTTCCCGGAGTACGGCAAGCTGTCCGGGATTCGACCCGAGGCGAATCTCGCCGGCGCACGGGTCGACAACGAGGAGTACGAGAAAGAGGACGCCCGCGATTTCGTGCTCTGGAAGGGGTCGCGGGAGGGCGAGCCCTCATGGGACAGCGAGATCGGCCCGGGCAGGCCGGGGTGGCACCTCGAGTGCTCGGTGATGTCGATCGAGCTGCTCGGCGAGGAGTTCGATATCCACACCGGTGGGGTGGACAACATCTTTCCTCACCACGAGAACGAAATCGCCCAGTCGGAAGGCGCGACCGGACGCCCCTTCGCCCATCTCTGGCTGCACGCCGAGCACCTCGTGGTCGAGGGCGAGAAGATGGCCAAGTCGAAGGGGAACTTCTACACTTTGCGCGACCTCCTCGACCGCGGTCATGAACCGGAAGTGATCCGCTATCTCCTCATCTCGGTCCCCTACCGGCAGAAGCTCAACTTCACGATGGACGGGCTCCACGCCGCCGAGCAGGCGATCGATCGCATCCGCAACACCCTGCGCCGGCTCGACAACACCCCCGCCGCCGACGGCACGGGCGACCTCGACGCCGCAGCCGTCATCGACTTTCACGACCAGTTCGAGGGCGCCATCGGCGACGACCTGAACACCGCGCGCGCCCTCGCAGCACTCCACGGCCTCCTCCGCCACGTCAACACCGCCCTCGACGGCGGGGGCGTCTCGGAAGAGATTCGATCGCTCCTCCAGCGGGCGTTCGACGACGCCGACTCGGTGCTCGGGATCTTTCCCGACACCGCCGATGAAACCGACGACGACGATGAGATCCAGCGCCTGGTCGACGAGCGGACGGCGGCCCGCGAGGCGCGCGATTTCGGCCGTGCGGACGAGCTCCGTGACCGCCTCACCGAGATGGGAATCGTCGTCGAGGACACCCCGCACGGGGCGGTGTGGCACAGGAAGAATTAGGAATTAGGAATTAGGAATTAGGAATTTCCACCCACCCGCCCGCGGATTTGGGATTTGGGATTTGGGATTTCGCACCCAACCCCCCCAGGGACGTGAACGCGAAGGATCTGCAGGGGCGCCATATATGGCGCCCTTGATCGTTCAATTGGAATTCATAGATCAAGGGCGGGATATATCCCGCCCCTACAATCCCTTCGCATCCACGCCACCGGAGGCGGAGAGGAATTCCTCATCCCGAATTCGACCTCGTGCGTCTAACGCACGAGGTCGCTCGGTTTGACCAGGTCTGCGCCACGCTTCGACAGCCCCGGGAGGTCTTCGAAGAGCACCTCGACGGTCGTCTTGTCGAGGTGACCGATGGCGATGATCTCACCCTCCATCCGCGACCGGCGAACCGCCTCGGCGAGCTGCTTGCGGATGGCCGCGGGCGATCGCGTGTTGTCGAGAAAAACGTGTCGCCTGTTGGTCGGCACCTTCTGCAGGCGGGCGGCCTCCTCGGCCACCGTTCGAGCCGTCGTTCGCGAGTCGATGAACGCCATGCCACGCGCCTTGAGCTCCTGCATGATCCAGGTCATCGTCTTGAGGTCAGCGGTCACCTTTGATCCCATGTGATTGTTGACACCGACCGCGTGCGGGATGTTGTTGAGGGCGTCATGCACCGCGCTCCTCAGCTCCTGGGAGTTCATCGACATCAGAATCGCACCAGGCCCGGGATTGTCCTCGGGATAGTTGTCCGGCTCCATCGGCAGGTGGAGCCAGATCTCGTGCCCGGCGTCAAAAAGGGCATTTGCCGTCTCCGCGGAATGCGGAAGAAACGGCAGAATCGCGAAACCGACCTCGGCCGGCAGGACAGCCGCGGCCGGGACCAGATCGAGGCTCTGGCCGCCGTCATCGAGCAGAATCGCCAGGCGGCCACGCGCGTCGGGCGCCGGCTCGGGCCTCTTGGTCGGCGTCGGCACAGCGGTCGGTTCGGCCGTCGGAACAGCGGTCGGAAACGCCTCCTTCACCACCAGGTCGAGGTCGAAGGCCTCGACCTCCATACCGACCCGCAGTCGCACGTGTTCAGAGCCCAAATCCTCCGGGCGGGAAAACTCCGCACCTCGCGCGGCAGCCTCGATCTCGAGATCACCGATGAAGCCGTCCCGTGCGGGGCGACTCGGAAAGGAGATATTCCAGGTCCGCACGAAGATCTCTCCGACCTTGCGGATCGGATCGTCGGCCGCAATGTCGGCAGCTGCGACGCCCCGACCCTCGGCCAGCTCCCGCAGGCGGTCTTCGAACGGCACCGCCCCCTTCTCGCCGCGGCCACTACCCAGGAACCAGATCGCGGCGAGGAACGCGACAACCGCAGCCACAACGACTGCCGTCGTTACCCAGGGCTGGATTTCGTTCTTGCTGCTCTTTTTCTTCTTTTTACCGGCTGGCAAGGTGTACCGTCCCACGGCTGAACGAGCTATCGATCCGAATGACCATCGATCACGCGGCCTTCTCGAGGCCCTCGGCAAGGAGCTCGAGCGCACGATCGAGCACCGGGTCATCCTCCGAGTCGGGTTCCGCCGCCTCGACCACCTCGTTCGGTTCGATACCGTTGCCGCTGATGGTCTCGTCGTCCGGTCGCAGCCACAGGCCGACCGGCATCCACACGGCCACGTCGCCATCGCGAACGAGGCTCATGTACGGCGCGTTTCCCAGGGTGCGGCTTCCAACCACGATCGCCCCGCCGCCTTGCAGCGCGCCGGCCAGGATCTCGCCCACACCTTCGGTCTGCTGGCTGACGAGGACCATCGGCGGTGCGTCCAGTGCCGCTGCCTCATCGGCCTCGTACAGCCGCGATCCGGCCCGTCTCCCCTTCCACTCGCCGAGTCTTCCGGCGCGCAGGAAGGAATCGGCCAGCTCGATCGTCGCCGCTTCGAGCCCCCAGTGGAGCTCCCGCAGGTCGAGGATCACGAGGCCGTCATCCGGAATCAGCTCCGCCACGGTTGCCACTGCATCGATCGGTACCGCATCGACCCGGATGATCGTGACGTCGTCACGCTCCTCGGCGGTTGCCGCTCGCAGCTTCCACTCGGCCGGCTCCAGCACCACCTCTCGTCTCTCGTCAACCTCCCGATCGAAGACCGTCAGCTTCACCGGGGTGCCGTTTCTCTCGCGGTCCATCAATTCGAGCCGGATCTGCCACAACGGTCGTCCGCGGCTGTTGACCCCGTCGACCAGCTCGATGACCTCCCAGATCTGGAGACCGGCCGCCTCCGCCGGTGAACCTGGAAAGACAAAGCGAACCGCGGCGGACCCGAGCCTCGACGAGAGCCCCAGACCGAAGGGTGGAGGCGATTCGACCAGCTCCAGATAATCTCCGATCCGCTCGACCGGGAGAACCGCTGCCGATTGGTTCAGGGACTCGACGAGACCCGCGTCGAGCGACAGGGACAACGCCTCCTGGTTGAGCTCGTTCACGTACTCGGTCTCCACCAGATGCACAACCTCGGCGAGGTTGCCGAGCGCCCGGAAGAGCACGTCCTGATTCGACCGGTTGGCCAGCAGGACGCCGGTGAAGAGCATCACCACAACCAGCGAGATTGACAGGAAGATGATGCGAACTCGTTTCATGTTCAGGAGGATCCCCCCTTCAGCTGGAGCCACCGCCTCGGGTCCTCCGGCTTTTCTGCAACACGGAATTCGAGGTAGATATTGCCACCTTCCTTGGGTGGCGACGCAAGGCCGAGGCGCATCCCCATCGTCACGGATTGATCGACGCGCACGTGGATTGTACCAAGGCCGGCGACCAGCGAATACACGCCGTTCCCATGGTCGAGAACGACCATGTTCCCGTAACCCTTGAAATGACGGGCAAATGCGACAACTCCCGGGAAAACCGCGTTGACCGGCGACGAGCTCGGGGCGTTGAACCGGACACCGTTGCACATCGTGTAGGCGGAATACTGAGCCAGCTTCTGGCGGCCGAAACCCTGGACAATCGGGCCATCCACCGGCCACGGAAGGGCGCCGCGGTAGGCACGGATGTCCTCGTTCCCGGTAAACCGCTGCCGAGAGGCGAGCACGCCGACCAGGCGCTCGAGGGAGGCCTCTCGCTCGCGCAGATCCGCGAGCGAGGCGCCGGTCCGCGCACGGCTGCGTTCGAGGCTCGCGAGATGGTTCGCGACACGAGACCGGACGTCTTCCAGGTGTTGACGTCGCTCCTCGAGATCCCGCGCCTCCTCATGCGCCTGATCGAGGGTCCGGCTCAGCTCCGCCAGCCGGACCGTGTGCTGCATCCGGATTTCCCGGTACTCATCGAAGAGACGGGCCTGGCCCGCGGTCAGAACCGACACGGTTCCGATGGCCTCTTCCAGGACACCTCCCCGGTAGGCGTCGATGAAGAGCTGGAGAGGACCGGGTCTGCCGAGCAACATCATCACCTCGAGGTGGCGATCGAGGACCTGCTTCCTCCGGTCGAGATCGGCTGCGAGGGTCTCCGCTTCCATCCGGAGCCGTTCCACCTCACCACCGCTGCGCTCGAGGAGCAGCTCCACCTCATGCACTCGAGCGTCCGCAAGCTCCAACTCGGCGTCCAGCTTCTGCCGCTCCTGTTCGGCGGTCCTCGCCTTGGCCGCAAGGTCGTCGAGGTTTGCCTGGAGCCGACCTATGCGCTGGCGAACCACCGCCAGCTGGTCATCCGTCGGGCTCGCGGCACCCAGGTACGACGGGGCGGGGAAAGCCAGACAGGCGCAGACGAAAAGAGCTCGAGTGAGCCATCTCATGCATGGCATTGTACTATAAATAAAGGAATTACACAGTTACCGCCCACCCACCCACCCCGCATTTCGAATTTCGAACTTCGGATTTCGAAATTCCCGGCCACCCTCCCGGTGTACACGCAGGGTGGAGGGGAATCGAGCATCGAGAATCTAGAAATCTACTGTGTCATCCCGAGCGACGCGCCGAAAGCCTTCCCTTTGTGTCATCCCGAGCGAGCGAAGCGAGCCGAGGGATCTATGGACAATGCAGGACCGCGCTTCTGCCATGCCCACAGAACCTGCCCTGAGCGAGCGAAGCGAGTCGAACGGGTTCCTCCGCTCGCTCACGGTGTTCGCTCGGTCGGAATGACAAAAGGTGGGAGTGCTCTGTTCCCTCGGTCGGATTGCAAGCGCGGAGAGGGTAGGCGGGAAGTCCGAATTCCCAGAGGCGTGGCCGGTTGGGTGGGCAGCATTCCTAATTCCTAATTCCTAATTCCTAATTCCTAATTCCTCATTCCTAATTCCTCATTCCTCATTCCTCATTCCTAATTCCTCATTCCTAATTCCTCATTCCTAATTCCTCATTCCTAATTCCTCATTCCTCATTCCTCATTCCTAATTCCTCACTCCTAATTCCTCACTCCTAATTCGGGCGGGT
>JAJDNM010000078.1 GCA_022340665.1 Acidobacteriota bacterium
CCGTCGTTGAGGTTTGCCCCGTCGGTGTTCGTGCACTGAAAGTAGCCGGCGGTGGCTAAATACTGCGCCTGAACCGGCATTGCCGACAGGATCACGACGTACCCCACACACAACGTCGCAACCCACCGAAACTGGTTGCCCAGCGGCGAACTCGAGCTCGAGAGACCCATGATCCGTCTCCTTTCCCGGAGCGTTCTTGTGAGACTGCCTTGTTTGGCGGACTATCACACACGACGTACTCATCCCCCCGGCTGCAAAAACGAACTGCAAACCGAATCCATTGCGACTTCCGGACCGCGCTCGGGCACTAAAATCCGTCGATCGGGAAAGAATCACGGCATAGCAGAGCATGTTGGCTGTATCTTTGTGCCGATGACGACGTCATGCAGGCTCCCCCTCCTTCGCGACCACCACAATCACCCGTCCACTTACGCCGCGATGAACGGGTGTCTCGACATTCGCCATATCACCGACAAACGGCGGGCGATCGAGTTGATCCGCGAGCGGGAGGACCCGCTGGTATTCGTCCTGGGCTGGAACAACAGCCTCTACAGGTTCGACGCCGCCGAGCTCGAGCGCATGCCGCCGGTCTTCATCTGCAACCACGCCCTGCATGAGTTCCTGATCAACAAAGGTGCCGAGCAGCTCCTTGGCGACCGGTATTTGGAGGTGATTGCCAATGTAGGAGACGGCGGATGGGTCCAGCGCAACATCGCGAAAATCCTCGGGCTCATCGTCACGGTCCGCGGCTGCGACAGCCAAGCTCTGTCGGAGTTTTACCGGGGAATTCTCGAGCTGGGCGTGTGGTCAGCCGAAGACATGCTCCTGCCAAGCGGCGATACAGCCAATACGTTCGCAAACAGCGGTTTGTGGCACCGGACGCGCCTGTGGGCGGATCCCGACGTCTATCTTTCGATGAGCGATTCCTCACGAGACCTCGTCCACGGCATCAAGCTCTTCGCCGACGGTGCTCTCGCTGCCCAGACGGCCGCCTTGACCGTGCCCTACCTGTCCGGCAAGCGGGAGTTTCTGTTTCGCACCGACGACCAGCTGATGGAGCTCCTGGAGCGGATCGGCGATTTCGGCAAACCGGTCGCCATCCACGCCGTCGGCGACTGCGCCAGCCAACAGGTCATCCGCGTCGCGGGGAGAGCTCGACGACAGCTTTCCTCGTGTCCGGCAATTCGCATGGAGCACTGCCCATTCCTCGACCGTGTTCAGGCTCTCGAGGCCAAGGACCTCGGCATCACCCTCTCGATGCAGCCCAACTTCAGCAGCGAATCGGTCGACTACCGTGACCGCCTGTCCGAAGACCTCTGTGCGGTGAATCAACCATTCCGGATGCTGATCGACCGGGCGGGGTTCGTGCCTGGCGAAGACCTCCTGTTCGGTTCGGACGAGATGCCGCAAGGGGTGGAGTTTGCGCTCCAGATGTCTCTTTTCCCGCCGTATCCCGGGCAGCGATTGACGCTCGAAGAGTTCCAGGCCGGATACTGCCTCGAAGACGAGACCTTCGGCCATATCGAGGTGGAGATCGATGAGGACCGCCGTTCGGTTCAGGCGGAAGTCGTCATCGCGCGGCCATCGAACGATCAGATGTAACTTTCACGGCGGGTTTTTCGTCTATAGATGGTATGAGGATCTCTCGAACGGCCCGACTCTGTCGGCCCGAGCCGAAAAGCCAGATCATCCACACGGCCGTGATCATCGTGCTCGCGGCGGCGATCATCCTCGACGGAACCGCCTTCGCCGGAGGGCGCGCTCCGTCAGCAGCCCAGATCCGCAGAGCGGTGGAGATGAGCTCGGAAGGCTGCCAGCTGAAGGTCGAGGAGTCGATCCGCCTCGGGAGATTCAAGATGTGGGCGGCACGGCAGATCGTCGCAGTCTCCGGAGTGGTCGAGCCCGAGGTGCGCGAGATCCTCCGCACGGTCCGCAAGCTCGAGGTCGTGACCTATCGTTCGAAAGGCGAAAGCGAATGTCGCCTCCCGGCCGCACTTCCCGACGTGCTGGCTTCAGCCGGATGGAGCCGGGTGATGACCGAGGGTTCTGAGGGCGAAGAATCCCTCGTCTACCAACACGCGAGCGACTCCGGTCGACTCGACGGGCTGCTGGTCGCCGAGTTGAGCGGCAACGAGCTGGAGATCGTGAAGGTCCACGGCAAGATCGATCGATTGATGGAGATGGCCGTCGACACCGACGATTTCGTGGCTGTGCTCGAGATCGACTGAGAGGCGACCGACAACATCCAAGACATTTCGACACGCAACCCGGGCGGCAGGATGCCCCGCGGCAAGAGGTCGTGATGCAGCCAGGAGCACAAGCGTCGGTAACGTTTCCCCGCGGAGATCACCGGCCCTCCGGAAAAAGTGTGAAACCATTGAGTGATGGGAAATCGTAGGATCGGCCTAGCCGTATGAGTTCGTGGCTTCGAACAGTGGTACCCGACCTCTTTCTCGCTTCCGTCGTGGCCTTGCTCGTGACGGTCGCGATGGTGCAGCTCGACGAAACCGAATCCACTCGCATTCGAGTGGACGCGCAAGAGGCCGCGGCGGACGGTCTGACCCTTGATGAACGCATCGAGGTTTATCAGGAATCGATTCGGCGCTCGGTCCTCCTCCACCTGCCACTGCTGGTCGCGGCGGCCGGTGCTCTCATCGGCCTGATCAGCAGAAACCGGAGCTGGAGCTGGCTGACGGCGATCGGTGCGGCCCTGCCCGCGATCATCATGGGCATCGCCTTTTTTATCGATCGGCCGCTCCCGGCCGGGGCGGTGCTGATCTCGTACACGGCGATCGCCTCGTCGATGTCCCTGGTTACGCTCACGTTGCGCCAGCGGCTCATACCGGCCGAAATCACGCGCTGATCCGCGTCATTCATGGGGGCGAGTAGACCGACTGCCACCTGGCCCGTAAAATGCTCCTCAGACCACGTTGGGGGGATATCGTGAATCGTCTTGTTTCAGCTCTGGTCATGGTACTTTTTCCCACCGTCATGTCCTTCGCATCCGACCACCCGGAGATCGAAGTTCGCATCGATTCTCTGCTCGAGAGAATGACTCTCGAGGAGAAGATCGGCCAGCTCAACCAGTACTCCAGCAATTTCGACATCACCGGGCCGCCGCCCGAGGCGAAGGACGCCCGGCAACGCTTCGAAAGAATTCGAAGTGGCCTGGTGGGCTCGATGCTGAACGTGACCGGAGCGGAGGCAACCCGCCGGGCTCAGGAGCTCGCGGTGGAAAACAGCAGGCTCGGTATCCCCCTGATCTTCGGCCTGGATGTCATCCACGGCTACCAGACGAGCTTTCCGATTCCCCTCGCAGAGGCGGCAAGCTGGGACCTCGCGGCGATCGAGCGTTCCGCCCGGGTCGCGGCCACCGAGGCGGCGGCGGCTGGCATCCACTGGACCTTCGCGCCGATGGTCGATATCGCACGAGACGCCCGCTGGGGACGGATCATGGAGGGTGCGGGCGAAGATCCCTACCTGGCCTCGATGGTGGCCGCCGCCCGGGTGCGCGGATTTCAGGGGACGTCGTTGGCGGCAACCGACACCATCGCTGCCTGCGCGAAGCACTTTGCCGGCTACGGGTTCGCCGAAGGCGGCCGGGACTACAACACGGTGGACATCTCGGAGCACACGTTGAGAAACGTGGTTCTGCCGCCGTTCAAGGCTGCAGTCGATGCCGGCGTCGCGACGGTGATGAATTCGTTCAACGAGATCGCCGGTGTGCCCACCACCGCCAGCTCGCATCTGCAACGGGAGATCCTCAAGGGAGAGTGGGCTTTCGACGGCTTTGTCGTGTCGGACTGGGGTTCGATCGGGGAGCTCGTTCCGCACGGCGTCGCCCGCGACCCGCGACACGCGGCAGAACTTGCTCTAGCCGCAGGCAGCGACATGGACATGGAGTCCGGCGCCTACCTCGACCATCTCGGGAACCTCGTCGAGAAGGGAACCCTTGGTGAGGGGCTGATCGACGACGCGGTTCGGAGGATTCTCAGGATCAAGTTCCGACTCGGGCTCTTTGACGATCCGTATCGGTATTGTGACCCGGATCGCGAAGCACGGATCCTTTCGAGAGGGAAGCACCTCGCTGCGGCCCGTGATGTCGCGCGCAAGTCGATCGTGCTGCTCAAGAACGACGGTAATTTCCTGCCCCTCGATCCGAAGAACGGCACGATCGCCGTGATCGGCCCTCTTGCAGCCGACACGAACTCGCCCCTTGGCAATTGGTACGCCAAGGCAATCGAAAACTCGGCCGTCTCACTCCTCGAGGGCATCCGTTCGGCGGTCGGCGATGCCGTTGATATTCGCTACGAAGAGGGTGCCCCGCTCGTCACCGGTCATCGAGATATTCATCGTGAGCTGGAGCTCAACCTCGATGATCGATCGGGTTTCACCGCCGCTGTGGCCGCCGCTCGCAGCGCCGACGCGGTGGTGCTGGCCCTGGGGGAAGATAGCCTCCAGTCGGGAGAGGGTCGTAGCCAGGTCGACATCGGCCTCAAGGGCGTCCAGAAAGACCTTCTGAAGGCCGTGCTGGCGGTCAATCCCAACGTGGTCGTCGTCCTGATGAACGGCAGACCGCTGGTTCTTGACTGGATAGCGAACAGCGTGCCCGCGATTCTGGAGGCCTGGCATCTCGGCTCGGAGGCTGGAAACGCCATCGCCGACGTCCTGTTCGGCGATTACAACCCCTCGGGCAAGCTGCCGGCTTCCTTCCCGCGCCATGTCGGCCAGGAGCCCCTCTATTACAACCACAAGAACACCGGCCGCCCATCACCCACCGGAATGGTCTACTGGTCACACTACGCCGATGTCCCCAACACGCCCCTTTTCCCATTCGGGCACGGCCTCAGCTACACCACCTTCGCCTACTCCGGGCTGCGTCTCAGCGCTCCTGAAATCGGCTTCGACGACGAGCTCACCGTCGAGATCACGGTCGAGAACACCGGTTCCCGCGCGGGCGGCGAGGTGATTCAGCTCTACGTTCGCGACCTTGTCGGCAGCGTTACCCGACCAGTCATGGAGCTCAAGGGATTCAAGAAGATCGAGCTCGAGCCCAAACAAGCTCGGAAGGTTGCATTCACTCTGACCGCCGACGACCTGGCCTTTTACACCGCTCGAGGCCGATGGGAAGCCGAGCCGGGAGAATTCGCCGTCATGATCGGCGGAAGCTCGGCCGACGTGGTTGAGAATCGATTTTTCCTTCGCGCGTCCGAAGAGCGCTGAACGCCGACCGGCTGGCGTGGCGCGACCCGGGTTCTGGGCCGACATTTCGGTGATGGATATCGACCCCCTGAGGGTCGGCGAGACCGAGCCGGGACGCCTGCTCGATGGGCGCATCCTGGCGACCATCGTTTCCGGCAGGGTGGTCTTCGAAGAATTGCGATGACTGAAAACGCGGGGACCCTGCTCAGTCGGTATCGGTGACGCACAATATCCAGGCCCGCCTCGCCCGGCAATCCAGCCCGAGCCAGGTGCGGTCCCACTGCATTCCCATGAACCAGCTCGCCCAGGCAGTTCTCGAAGTGCAAACGACGACCTCATCCCAACGACCCTCGAAAAGGGCCGAACAGAACTCGAGTCCCAGCCCCTTGGCCTCGTCTGCGGTGCCGGGAAAACGCTTGCTGAAATAGGCTCCTCCGTCGATCAGCGCCTGCGCCAAATCACCGTCGAGAAAGAAGGGGCTCAACTCTTCGAGATCGCCCGCCATCACGTCGAGATTGATCTCCCCGAGCCAGGCCAATTCGTCGGACACCGGATCCGCCGCGACAAACTGCGGCCAGAATACG
>JAJDNM010000079.1 GCA_022340665.1 Acidobacteriota bacterium
GCCTCGAGCGCCGCGTTGCGCCCGACCTCGGGATTCGCCCCGGCACCGAGACCGCGGGTCAGCTCCATTCCGAGCTGCAGCTTGACCGGCGCCCGACAGTTGGATAGCGCTTGGGCATCCGTGTTTCCGGCAATGAACTCCACTCCGCTGAGTCCCGCTTCGATCATGCGGTTGATGGAGTTCGACCCACCGCCCCCAACGCCGATTACCTTGATTCGCGCGGGTGACGGGGTCTCGTCGAGGAGAATCGACGGTTCCGGGCCAACCAGGTGCAACTCACCACCATGATCCTGCTCCGAATCGCCCTGCTCGCCCACAACTCCGTCATCAAACTCGATCATATCCACCTCCCAATTCAAAAAATTCTCCGAGGGCGTTACGGAGCCACGCCATGATGCTGCTCCGATTTGTCCTCGACGTCAACACCTGATTTTGACGTTTTTCAAAAAGTCGGACCAACCCGCAGGCCACAGACCACTCGGGCCCCGAAACCGGTTCCACCAGTCCGGCGAGGTTTCGAGGAACCCCGAGACGGACCCGATGACCGAAGATCGTCTCGGCCACCTCTTCGAGTCCATCGAGCCTCGAAGCACCGCCTGTGAGAACCACACCCGCCCGCGGCACGCGGTCCAAACCTTGTTTGACCAATACCTTGTGGACTCCGATGAACAGATCGCGTGCACGCTCGTGGAGAACTTCCGCCGCAAAGGCTGCGGCATGAACCTGATTCCCGTCTCCGCCGAGAGCCGGCACTTCGACTGCGGCATTGTTGATCCCATCACGGTCGAGCGCGACACCGATGCGCCGCTTGCTGCGCTCCGCGGCTGCAGTCGTGGTTTTGAGCATCGAGGCCAGATCCGCGGTGAAGTGGCGACCACCTATCGGGACGGCGCCGCTCAGCGTCACGACTCCCTCGGCGAAGAGCACCCATTCAGTGGTGGCATAGCCCATGTCGAGGAGCAGGCATCCGAGCTCTTTCTCGTCCTGAGTCAAGACCGCTTCGGCGGCCGCTATCGGCTCGAATGCGAGACGTCCCAGGGCCACCGCAGCGTGGTTGACCGCCTGCTCAACGGTTTCGGCGTGGGTTTTGTTGGTGTAGAGAACATATGCGGTGGCATCGAGACGAGTACCAGGCATGCCGACCGGATAGTCCATCCCTGACTGGCCATCAAGCGCGAATCCACAGGAGATGATGTCGAGAACCCGGAAATCTTCCGGAATGGCCACCTGCGCGCAGGCTGCCAAGGCTCGCTGCAGATCGTCGGCGGACACGGTGTGATCGCGGCCCGTCACAGGCACTGATGCAGTCGACGGAACCCCCAGGATCGGCAGCCCACCGATCCCGACCTGAGCGTACTCTACAGGAATCGAAGCCATCGCCTCGGCCTCTTCAGCGGCCGCCCGTACCGCCCGGGAAACGTCGTCGAGGTTGGCTATCACGCCTTTGCGGGCGCCGTCGTGCGGCGCCTGCCCACATCCCCGGACGACCAGACGCTCTTCTTCCATCTCGCCCACCACAACCGAGACCTTCGACGAACCGAGGTCGATCCCGATCACGGGGTGCCCCTCGTTCACACCCCACCCCCGAAAACGATCCGGTCCGACCACCTCAGGTCAGCCCAGCGTTTGTTGATCGATCCGTCGGAAATTCCTGCGCACCAGGCATTTTCGGCCTCGCTGCCTGGTGGAAAAACGTGAATTACCATCTCCTCTTCCACCTCGGGGTGTCGCACGCGCAACCTGAAATCCGCTGGAGTCACGCGGAGGATCTCCATCACGCGTCCGCCGGTCGCAGCTTCGATTCTTCTGACGACCGCCAATCCGTCCACGCGATCGTGATTCCGGTCGAAGCCGGCAAGGATCGGCGGCAAGGCTACCTCTACCACACCGATCAGCGAGCCGTCGGCGGCGACCCCGTGCCAGCTCCGGCCGACCTTGATACTGCCACAGCTGACCGCAGCGTCCGCCCGCACCCGGACGGTTCCGGGGAGCTCGAGTTTTACCTCGACGTCGCCCACACCGGGCCACACCTCGACCCGGTCGCGTACCGTCTCGAGGCCGAGGCCCAGTGTCGGCTGCCCAACCAGCTCGTGCAGTGAATCGACGGCCGCGTCGGGCAGCACCGGGCATTTCTCGACCACGACCTCGGCAATCTGCCACCGGGGGAAGGCCAAAAGAATGACCGGCACCAACGTCAACAGCGCGTACCCCCTCCGTCGCTTGCGAACGTTGGCCTGAGGGCGAAGCCTCTCCGGCAGGAAACGTGGAACCTCCGGGTTCATACCGCTCCCTCCAGCCAAGCCGCCGCCAGACGGTCTATATCACCGGCGCCAGCCGTGAGCAGCACGTCACCCGGTTCTAGCAGGTCATCAAGCTGCGACACCGCCTCCGCAACGGAGAGGCCCGAATAAACCTGTCGATGTCCGAGTCGCCGGGCCTGATCGACAATCAGCTCCGAGCTGACCCCCTCGATGGGCTCTTCTCGGGCCGGATAAATCGGCAAGACGATCGCTACGTCGGCGCCGAGAAGCGACGAAGCGAACTCGGTTGCGAAATTCCGCGTGCGACTGAAGAGGTGCGGTTGGAATGCCACCACGACCCTCCGACCCGGCATCGCCTGTCGGGTCGCCTCGAGGAGAGCGGTGATCTCGGTCGGATGGTGGGCGTAGTCGTCGACCACCGTCACTCCGTCACGATCTCCGTGCACCTCGAAACGCCGGGCCACCCCGGAGAAATCTGCACAGGCCGCGGCAAGCACGTCGAAGTCGAAGCCCAGCTCGAGGCCGACTGCAATCGCGGCAAGGGCATTGAGGGCGTTGAACCTTCCCGGCAGGGGCAGCTCGACCCGGCCCAGGCGGTTGTCTCCACGCAGGACCATGAACTCGGTGCTCCCGATGTTGCTGGACACGATTTCGAGCCTCAGGTCTGCTTCTTCCGCCGTCCCGTAGGTGACGACCCTCCTCCGCAGGTGCCAACGAAGGCTTGCGGCTCCCGGATCATCAGCGCACAGGATCAGTGCACCGAAAACCGAGGATTTGTTGCCGAAGGCGGAGAAGGTCGCGAGCAGATCCTCCTCGTCCGCATAGCAGTCGAGATGTTCCGGCTCGACGTTGGTGATCACCGCCAGATGCGGCGCCAGCTCGAGGAACGACCTGTCGTACTCGTCCGCCTCGCAGACCAGAAGGGGATCCTCGCCGACCCTCGTATGAGAACCGAAGCCATGCGCTCGACCGCCGATGATCACCGTCGGATCGGCTCCTGCGGCCACCAGGAGGTGTCCGATGATCGCAGTGGTGGTCGTCTTGCCGTGGGTGCCGGCGACCGCGACGCCTCGCGCGTAGCGCATCAGCTCGCCCAGCATCTCCGCCCGTCGCACCACCGGGAGGCGCTGCTCGAGCGCCGCGCTCAACTCCGGCTGCCCGTTCGGGACAGCCGCCGTCACGACCAAGGCGTCAGCGCCCACCAGATGATCGGGGTCATGGCCCTGATGAATTGTCGCTCCAAGCTCGGCCAACCTCCGGGTACGCTCGCTGTCGGCAAGGTCGCAGCCGCTCACCGTAACGCCTCGAGCGATCAGGACCTCCGCGATGCCACACATGCCGACGCCCCCGATGCCCATCATGTGGAGGTTCATGCGCCACCACCGATCGACAGCACACGTTCGGCGATTCGAGCGGCGGCCCCAGGCAACGCGACCATTCCAGCCCTGCGGCCCATCTCGCGCAAAGATTCGCCGTCTTGCAGCAGTCTGCCGAGCAGCTCGCCCACCCGAGGAGGTGTCGCCTCGTATTCGGTCAACACACACGCCCCACCGGCCCTCTCGAGGCTGCGTGCGTTGTACTCCTGGTGATTGCCCGCGGCGGCGGCAAAGGGCACCAGGAGCGAGCCGCGGCCGGCGGCGGCGAGCTCTGACACGGTCAAGGCACCCGACCGTGCCACCACCAGGTCAGCATCGGCAAAGGCGAGCCACGGCTGTGCCAAAAATGCCGTGACCTTGGCTTCCATCTTCAGATCCTGGTAGGCCGTTCTCACGACCTCCGCCCAACGTACGCCCGCCTGGTGCCGGATTTCGATCTGCAAACCCTCGTCTCGAAGCATTGCCAGGGCCCGTGGCAGGGTTCGATTGAGGAACAGCGAACCCTGGCTGCCACCGAGGATCAGGAGACGTGGAGGGTGTTGAGGCTCGACCTCCGACACCTCGAAGAAGTCGGCGCGCACCGGGTTGCCGGTCCACTCCGCCGACAACGAGGGGAACGCCTTGAGGGCATCTTCGAAGCCGCAGCAGACGAGATCGGAGAATGGGGCCAGAAATCTGTTGACCCATCCGGGAATCGAGTTCTGCTCCTGCAACACCGTCGGCACGCCAAGGAGCCCCGCCGCCATCAGGCCGGCCGTCGAAGCGTAACCGCCAACACCGACCACCGCGGTCAGGGGTTTGAGCTTCTGTAGAGTCCTCACCGACATGGCGATAGCACCGGGCAGCTTGGCGAGGGCAAGGGCCGCCGCCGACGGGCTGCGCGCGTGGATGCCTTCCAGATCCACCAGCGTGATCGGGATGTTCCGCTCGGCCACCAGCTCGGCCTCGAGTCCTCGGCGCGCTCCGAGCCAGTGGACATCCACCTCTCTCGTCTTGAGCTCGCGGGCCACCGCCAGCCCCGGGAAGATGTGGCCGCCGGTTCCGCCACCCGCGATCACGACCCGCGAGCTCATGCCTTCACCTCTCTCGACAGGTTGAGAAGCATGCCAATAGAGACCAGAGTCACCAGCATCTCCGTCTTGCCGTAGCTGACCAGAGGGAGGGGGATGCCCTTCGGCGGCAGGAGGTCGAGACAGACCACCATATGGACCAGGCTCTGCAGGGCGAACGCCGCCGTGATGCCGAAGGCGAGCAATGCGCGCTGCGGGTTGTCGAGCCTGGCGGCAATCACGAATCCGCGCCATGTGATGACCCCGGCCAGGACGATCAGGACGAGCATCCCGATCAACCCGAGCTCCTCCCCGGTGATGGCGAAGATGAAATCAGTGTGAGGCTCCGGCAGGAAGAAGAGCTTCTGCATGCCGGATCCGTAACCCCTACCGATCAGCCCTCCGCTGCCGATGGCAACCAGGCTCTGATAGCTCTGCCAGCCGGCAGAGGTGCCAAACTCGGGATCGAAGAATGCGCGCACCCGTGCCAAGCGGTAGGGCGAGGTGATGATCGCCACAGCCAGCGCGGCAAAGCCGACGCTTGCCGGCGCCGCCAGCAGCCGCAGAGGCATGCCCGCCACGAACGCCATCCCGCCCAACGCGGCAGCCAGCAGAGCCGCCGTTCCGAGATCGGGCTGGATCACGATCACGGCGGCGGTTGCCAGGGATATTCCGCAAATGACGGCCAGCTTCTCCCACGGCCATCCCCGGCGCCGGGCTTCGTCGAGCAGGATCGCCATCAGCATGATCAGAGCCAGCCGCACCAGAACTGATGGCTGCAGGGAGATGCCACCGACGCTGATCCAGCGGTGCGTGGCCGCAACCGGCGCCTGAGCGAATGCTGCCAGCATGAGGATCCAACCCGCTGTGAACGAGCCGATCACCAACCGGCGGTCGGTCAGGAGGCTGGTTTTCAGGTGCATGTTCACGACCATCAGGCCGAGGCCGACCATCGCCGTCGCAGCCTGCCAGGTGAAAAAGTAGGATCCCGGCCTTCCGTAGCGCTCTGTCGCCAGCAACCAGGAGGCCGACGCGAGGATGGCGAGGCCGATCGCGGTGAGAAGAATCGTCGATCCGAGCAAGAGACGGTCGAAGCGCTGCCTTATGGGCATTGGGCCGCCTCCTCTCGGGCAAAATCGATGAAGCGGTCACCACGCTCGCCGTAGTCCGAAAACTGATCGAAGGAAGCGCATGCCGGCGCAAGCAGGACCCACTCACCCGCGACCGCATTGCGACGGGCTCGAGCCACTGCCTCGGCGAGATTGCCGCATCCTTCTATCATGGTCGCTCCCGCCAGAGCCTCAGCAATCATTGATGCGTCCTCGCCGATGAGGTACAGCCGCGTCACCGCCCGGCGGATTTCCGCGGCGAGGACCGAAAAGTCCTGATCTTTGGCCTGCCCGCCGAGGATCAGGTGGAGGGAGCGATTCGGGTAGCCGCGCAGCGCGGCCAGTGTGGCGCCGACGTTGGTAGCCTTCGAGTCGTCAACCCAGCGAATTCCGTCGGCGTCGTGAACCGTTCGGTGGCGGTGGGCGAGCCCGGCGAAGGTACTCGCAGCAGCCGCCATCGCAGATTTCGGCACACCGAGAGCATCCGCGGCCAGCGCGGCAGCAAGCACGTTGGCGACGTTGTGGATGCCGCTCAGGCGCAGCTCGGACGCGCGGATGATCGGTTCATCGTCGATCGTCAGCACCTCGCCTTCGAGGCAGGCATCCGTCTTCTTTGCGATCGAGAAGAGACGCCTGCGCGCCGCGGCTCGGGTGTCTGCCACCGACGGATCGTCCGCGTTGAGGACGGCTGTATCGGTCTCGCCCTGAAAGGCAAACAGTCTCCGCTTGGCGGCGAGGTATGAATCGAGATGCGAATGACGCTCGAGATGGTCTTGACTCAGATTGAGGAACACCGCCACGCTCGGAGCCATCGAGGTCAGCAGCTCGGCTTGAAAGCTCGAGATCTCGAGCACCCAACTCTCCCATCCTCCGTCGAGCACGAGCTGTGAGGCAGGCGTCCCGAGGTTGCCTCCGGCCACGGTCGAACGGCCGGCTGCGACCATCATCCGTGTCGTCAACTCGGTCACTGTGCTCTTGCCGTTGGATCCTGTTACCGCCACCATCTCCGCTCGGGGCTGGTGGCGCCAGGCAAACTCGATCTCGGTGTTGATTTCGATTCCACTCCGGCGAGCTGTCTCGAGCAGCGCCGCATCGGCGGACACTCCCGGAGACGTAATCACGAGCTCGACACCGTCGAGGCAGGCATCGGGATGCCCGCCGAGGAATGTCCGAACCTCGCCGCCGAGGGTTGCCAGACCCGTCGCCAGCTCGGTCTCGCCGCGAAGATCGGTCGCCCAGACTTCCGAGCCGTCTTCCGCCGCGAGACGGGCGGCAGCCAGGCCGGAGCTTCCCAAGCCGACGACAAGCACACGAGAATATTCGCCGAACGCCACAGTTACCTCAGCTTCAGGGTCGAGAGACCCGCCAGAGCGAACACCACCGCAATGATCCAGAACCGCACTACGACCTGGGTTTCGGTCCAGCCGAGTAGCTCGAAGTGATGGTGGAGCGGCGCCATCCGAAAGACTCTCTTGCCACGAAGCTTGTAGGAGACCACCTGAATGATGACCGACAACTCCTCGAGAACGAAAAGCCCGCCGACCAAAACCAACAGCAGCTCCTGCTTGGCAACGACCGCGACGATGCCGATGCCGCCACCGAGGGCGAGCGAGCCGACGTCGCCCATGAAAACCTGGGCCGGGTGGCAATTGAACCACAGGAAACCCATCGCCGCGCCGACCATCGCACCGGTAAATATCGCCACCTCGCCCGAATCCGATACCGGGACGATCCGCAGGTACTCGGCGATTCGGGAATGGCCTGCGACGTACACCAGGACGGTGTACGTGGCCGCCGCAATAGCCACCGATCCGACCGCCAGCCCGTCGAGGCCGTCGGTGAGATTGACGGCGTTTGACGAGCCGAGCAGGACCAGAATCACGAACGGCACGTAGGCGACGCCCAGCGGAAGCAGGACATCTTTGAGAAACGGCACCGCGAGAGCACCGGCATGGGCTTCCGGAGTCGCGGCGGCCCGCGCCATCATGCCCGCCGCCAGGCCGACCAGAATTTGCAGCAACAGCTTCTGGCGTACCGTCAGCCCCTGGTTGCTCCGGCGCCGCACGATCAACCAATCGTCGATCAGGCCGACGCCGGCGAAACCGAGGGTCACGAGCAACACCGTCCAAACGTACGGGTTCTTGAGGTCCGCCCAGAGCAGAGTCGCGAGAGCGAAGCTCGAGACGATGAGGATGCCGCCCATGGTCGGGGTTCCCGCCTTGACCTGATGGTGTTCCGGTCCCTCCTCGCGAATCGACTGCCGAACCTGCAGCGAGCGCAGTTTGGAGATCAGCCACGGGCCTGCCACCAGGCTGATGAAGAACGCGGTTGCAATCGCCAGCCCGGTCCGGAACGTCAGATAGCGGAAGACGTTGAATCCGATGAAGGTGTCCCCGAGAGGATAGAGGAGGGCGTAGAGCATCAGTCCGCCTCCTCACCCGTCAGCGCCGCGACCGTCCGGTCGAGACCGACGCCGCGAGAACCCTTGATCAGCACCACGTCTCCGGCACGAAGCAACAGCCTCAGGGTTGCGGCCGCCTGATCAGCGTTCTCCGAAAAATGGATGGCGCGATCCGGGAGTCCCGCCTCGCGGGCTCCGTTGGCAATCCGCTCGGCGTCGGCCCCGCCAACTGCGATCAGCAGATCACACGCCGCGGCAGCCCGCTCGCCCGCGCGACGGTGTGCTTTCGAAGACAAATCTCCCAGCTCGTACATCTCGCCCAGGACTGCCACCCTTCGACCGGGAGCTCGCGCCAACAAGTCGAGCAATCGCTCGACGGCGAGCGGCGACGAGTTGTAGCTGTCATCGACCAGCGAAATCCCGTCTTCGAGCGCCATGACGCGGCCGCGATGGACAGGCGCCTCGAGGTCATGCGCGACCTCGGCCACCTGCTCTGCGCGCACGCCGAATGCGGAGGCGGCGGTGGCTGCGGCAAGAAGGTTTTCAGCCTGGTGACGCCCCGGCAGGGCGAGATCCACCTGGGCCTCGCCTGTCGGCAGCACGAGCCGGAATCCGCAACCGAGCAACCCTCGATCCTCCAACTGCTCGATCCGCGCCTCGCTAGAAGGCGTGCCGTAACCCACGACTCGCGCTGTGGTCTCCGAGGCAAAGTCCTCCTGGTTCGGATCGTCATCGTTGATCACCAAGACACCTTCGTTTCGGAGCCACGGCAGCAGCTCCGCCTTGGCGCGGACAACCCCCTGGAGGTCGGGAAAGAACTCGGTGTGGACCGGGGCAATTCTCGTATAGAGGAGAACCTCCGGATGAAGGATTTCCCCCAGGGTTGTGAGCTCGCCCGGAGTGCTCATCCCTGCCTCGGCCACGAAGACCTCGATCTCAGGGTCCTGGGAAAGGATTTCCGCCGGCAGGCCGAGGGTGTTGTTGCGATTCTCCCCGGAGGCGCCGATCCGGAAGTGCGGGGCGAGCAGCGCAGCCAGGAAATCCTTGGTCGTCGTCTTGCCGACCGACCCGGTGACGGCGGCGATTCTCCAGGGATGCTCTCGGATTTCGTGCCGCGCCAGCTCGTGGTATGCGGCCAGGGGATCATCGACACGAACCAGAGCCCGATCCGCGGGAGGTGCCGTCAGTCGAGCATCCCGGCGAACGAGTGCTGCCGCCGCGATTTCGAGCGAGGCCTCGACAAACTCGTGACCGTCACGCCGCGCGCCCGGAAGGGCCACGAAAAGATCGCCTCTCTCGAGCCTCCGCGAATCGACCTCCGCACCGATCAGAGAGACGGCGGCATTCCCCTCGACCTCGGCGCCGAGGATCTGCGCAACCTCCGCCGCCGTCATGCGCACGATGCCCTCCAATTGGGCAACCGCGTCATTTCGCGGCAGGCGAAGGCCGTTGCCCTCATGCATTGTCCGCATCTGTCGTCTCTTCGCGCTGGGCCATCTGTTGACCTGTAATCACAACTGGTTCGGTCGGAGCGAAATCGAGAAGGCAGGCCGACGCCTCGGCGATCTCGGCGAAGATCGGTGCAGCGACCGACGACGCCCAAAAATCGGTCTCGGATGGGTCCTCGACGGCCACAACCACCACAATCCTGGGATTCGGCATAGGCAGGAAGCCCGCGAACCAGGCAACATGATGTTTGTCGTCGAAACCTCCGTTGACCGCCCTTTGGGCAGTTCCGGTTTTCCCCGCGGTTCTGAATCCCGGGATTTGCGCTTGCTCGCCGGTGCCCTCTTGAACCGCATCCTCGAGCATCTGTCGAAGCCGGCCGGCAAGGGCCTCGTCGAGGATTCGGGTTCGTTCGACTGGTTCGGGCGCTCTCGAGGCAGACTCCTCGGGCATGAGCAGCTGCGGTTGCACGAGCCAGCCACCGTTGGCGATCGCGGCGTAGGCCATCGCCATCTGGAGCGGGCTGACGATGAGCTCCTGTCCGAGGGCGAAGCCCGCACGGCTCAGCTTCGACCAGGTGCGGGTTTCCGGGAGCAGACCACGCGCCTCGGCCGGGAAGCCGACACCGGTACGACGGCCGAACCCGAAGGCGTCGAATGACTTCCACAAGACATCTTCCGGAAGTCGCTCGGCAACCTCGATGATGCCCGCATTCGCAGAGTAGGCGACGATCTCGTCGATCGTGTAGCGGCCCGGATCGGCGTGGTCGCGAATCCAGTATCCGGCCACCCGGCTGCCGTGGTCGAGACATCGGAACCGCTCTCCCGGACGGACGACATTCGCCGACAGTGCGGCTGCAGCAATAAACGGTTTCACAGTCGACCCGGGTTCGACGGCATCCTGGACCGGTCGGAGGCGCCAGTTTTCGGGCTTCTCGGCCCCTGGGTTCGCCGGATCGAACGACGGGAGGGAGGCGAGCGCGAGAATGCGCCCACTTTTGACATCGACAACCACCGCCGACGCGGCGTGCGCATCATGTGTTTCGATCGCACGTTCGAGAAATGCTTCACACCGTGCCTGCAGCTTTGCCATCAAGGTCAGCTGCAGATCGAGACCTGCACGACCCCTCTGCATTCGCTGCAACTGGACTTTCCGCTGAATGGCATCGTTGACCGCCAAGTACTGCTCCGGTTCCCCGGCAAGATAGGCATCGAAGTGGTGCTCGAACCCTGATCGGCCAACAGTTCGAAGTTCTTCACGACCGACGAACCCGATGACTGGCGCCGCCAGTCGGGCTTGCGGGTAGACACGCTCGTAATCCGGCACCAATGCAACTGCGCGCGGCGCCAGATCGGCGACCTGCTCCGCAAGCTGGAGCGGCACCCGTTGCGCGAGCCAGATCGACCTCGGACCTCCTCCGAGCCTGCGCTCGAGATCCTCCTCTGATTGACCCAGCAAAGGCGCGACAGCCGGCACGAAGATCTCCGGGTACTCGAGATGTCGGGTATTGACCTGGATTGCGACCCTGTCGATCGACGTCGCGAGAATGTAACCGTCTGAAGATTTGATATCTCCACGCGGCACCGGCACCTCGATGATGTGCTGTTGTTGCCGCACAGCTCGGCGCGCCCAGTCACCATGCTCGACGACCGTGATCTGAAAGCTCCTGGCCACGACCGCAATCGCTCCCAACAGCAGTCCCGCAACAACAACCAGCAGGCGCCGCCGGTTCATCGCACTGCCTCGACCGACGACGGGGCCGGAACTCCGACCGGCGCAGCCGGGACCATGCCGAGCTCCCGAGCGCGCGCGGCCAACCGCTCCGGGCTCCGCTCGTGCTCGAGCTCGAGCTGGAGCGCGCGTTGGCGCTGTTCGAGCTCCGCTACCTGCGCTCTCAGCCTGATCAGCTCGTAATGAATGGAGGTGCTCTTGAGTCTCGGCCACCCGACCAGTGCCAGCGCCAGGACCACCAGTGTCGACACACCGATCAAGGCGCTCAACACCTGCGGCCAGGCACGGTCCTTCTGCGGTTTCAGGAATCTATTGGAGGGATCGACGACCGGAAAGTCCATCATCCGTCCCCTCCGCGCTTGACGGCGGCGCGCAATCGAGCCGAGCGCGCTCGCGGGTTGGCAGCCACCTCGTCGTCGTCCGGTCGGATGGGAGACGTCGTCAACACATCGACGAGACGATCGGGATTGCATCGACACACCGGAAAGTCCGGAGGACAGACGCAGCGACCTTCGAGCCTTCGAAAGGTGTGCTTGACGATCCGATCCTCGAGTGAATGGAAGGAGATCACCGCGATCCGGCCACCCGGGCTGAGACTTTGAATCGCCGGTTCGAGAAAACGCTCGATCTGCCCGATCTCGTCATTGACCGCGATGCGCAGCGCCTGGAATGTCCGGGTCGCCGGGTGAATGCGCCGACCGCCGATGCCGACCACATCCTGGACCAGCTGGCCGAGCTGGCGGGTGGTTCGTATAGGGGTTTTCTCCCGACGCTCGACGATCGCCCTGGATATCGCGCGGGCCTTTCGCTCCTCGCCGTAATCCCGGAGAATCCTCACCAGATCCTCCCACTCGGCCATCTCGAGCAGATCGGCTGCCGTCGGACCGCTCCCCCCCATCCGCATGTCGAGAGGACCATCCTTGGAGAAGCTGAATCCGCGTTCTGGGTTGTCGAGCTGGAGCGATGAGCAACCGAGGTCGGCCAACACCGCGTTCGGAGGCCCGAGACCGAGCTCACGAAGAACTGCCGGCATCCGGTCGAAGGTCGCCTCGACGAGATGCACACGGCCGGTGAATAACCGAAGTCGTTCACCGGCCCGGCCGAGGGCCGCCGGATCACGATCCAGCCCGACCAGCTGAAAGTCGGCCTCTGCCTGCAGCAAGGCCTCGGCATGACCTCCGAGGCCGACCGTGGCATCGACCAAAAGACCTGGGGCCGCTGGCGCCAGGAGCTCCACCACGCGACTGGTGAGTACCGGCAGATGATCGGAGGCCACCCAAGCCCCCCATCACAGCTCCAGCTGCGCGAGTTCCTCGAGCTCCTCATCGCTCAACGAGGCTTCCTTGAGGAAGGAGGCGGCCCGAGAGCGGTTGGTGACGGCGAGGTGATTGATGCGGCCCGAAACCACGACCTCTCCCTTCACCTCCACCATTTCCCGCAGCAAGACCGGGACCAGGATCCGTCCCTGATCATCCATCTCGAGCAGCTGCCCGTAATTCACCCGTTCAACCAGTTTCAGTACAGCCGGCTTCATCGCCGGTTTGTTCAGCAGCCTCTCCTCGACGGCCTGCCAGACCGCGAGGGGGTAGACGCGAAGCTCGTGAGGGAAGAAGGAGCAAACGTAGACCTCGCGGCCGAATCCTGTTTCGAGTTGCTCACGCAACCGCGCAGGGAGCTTGAAACGCCCCTTGGCGTCGATGGTGGCCGGAAATCCTCCTCGAAATCGCTCCACGTGACCCCTCCGCCTCAACACGGGAAGTGGCCCATCGCGAGACGACTCTTCCCACTCCAGACCTTTTTGGACCACTTCTAACCACCCCATGATGGTTCGGTCCGGACTTCATGTCAAGGGTTTGGACGTCAAATAGATACGTCATTTTCGAACCCGCAACTCAAGGGGTGACAGACCTCACAAAAAGAACCACAAGATGTTGTAGTTTTGAGACTCGTTACCACCACATCTTGTGCCTTTCCCGTACCTGATTCGGTCTCGGTCTCCGTACCCGGTTTTCCGACAACGGCGGGGAAATGAAACGACCCCCAAGTTTTGAGTTTTAAGTTTTGAGTTTTGAGTCGCCAACCCCCCTCCCAGAGCTCCAAGTGTGGGCGGGGAATAACTCAAAACTCATAACTCAAAACTCAACTCTCCGGTTCGAGTCTCCCTTCTCAGAAGCGCCACTGCTAGGGGTAGAATGGGCGGCAATGGCGGATGAAACCATACGTCGGGTCGGAGTCGTCCTGAAGACCACCAGCGCCGAAGCTGCCGAACTCGGGATGAAACTGATTGACGAGCTCGAACGCCTGGGCATCGAAGCGCTCGTCGACAGCGAGTCGGCGGCAGCCCTGAACAGGAGCGATGGCGTGGATCGAGCAGCTCTGCCGGGCCAGGTCGACCTGGTCGTGGTTCTCGGCGGAGACGGGACCCTCCTGTCGGTGACCCGCGGTGCGATCCAGGGTACGCCGATCCTCGGCGTCAACCTCGGCACTCTGGGCTTCCTCACCGAACACCCGGTGGAAAGCCTCTTCCCGATGCTTCGGGCGACTATCGAGGGCCGGGTCGACAAGGTGCGCCGGGAGCGTCTTCTCGTGACCGTCGACTCACCCGAACGCGATTCGATCACCCGACCGGTGCTGAATGACGCGGTGATCAACAAGTCCGCACTTGCTCGAATGCTCGATTTGTCGGTGCATGTCAACGGCACACTGCTGAGTCGATTCAGGGCGGACGGCCTGATCATCGCCACACCGACCGGGTCCACGGCTTACAATCTCTCGGCCGGGGGACCCATTCTCTATCCAAACCTCGAGGCAGTCGTGGTGACCCCGATCTGTCCCCACACCCTCACCAACAGGCCTCTCGTGCTGTCCTTGGACTCGAAAATAGAGATGCGGCTCGAAAGGCACTCCGAAGAGGTCTGGTTGACTCTCGACGGTCAGCAGGGCTTTCCGTTGCACATCGACGACGTGGTTAGAATCGAACGCTGCACGGACCCCGTCTACCTGATCACGGACCGGGACTACTCCTATTTTCAGACCCTGAACCGCAAGCTCAAATGGGGGGAGCGGGGCGGGTGAGGTACCGCCACCTCAAACGCACGGTGATCGCCGTGCTGGCGACCATCGCCTTTCTTCTCGTTTTCGGGCTGGTGGTCAGAGCTGCACTCGAAGCCGAGCCCACCCGGAATCTGGCTCGTAAATGGATCGAGGAAACGGTCATCGATCTCGGCGCCGAGATCGAGATCGGCGACTTGCACTGGGGGCTGTTGCCTCCAAGCATCCGCTTTTATGACCTCACCTTCAGCGGGGCCGGAGTCGACGCCGAGATCGACTCCCTGCAGGTGGACCTCGGGCGAGTCTGGCTCACGCAGCGCACAATCGAGCTGGGTCGCGTCGCCGCGAGCGGAGTCCGCCTCTCCCTCACCGGTCTACCACGCGCCAAGGGCAAGGGGGGACCGCAGGTCAAGGTTCGCGTGCGACAGCTCGCCCTGGAGGACGTCTCGTTCGAAGGGGTTGACCTCCCCGGCAAGATCGCAGTCGACCTCGATGGGCTCCAGTCGAGCTGGTCGACTCAAGGAGGAGAATCTCGGGGCGTCGCAAAGGTCGAGAGGGCGCAGCTTCGCATCGGAAAGATGGAGCCGATCGACTTCTCACTGGCCACCCGTTTCGTTCTTGATGACAGAGGGTTCGATATTTCCCATTATCGAATCAACAGCCAAGGGTTCGCACTCGAGGGTCGAGGCCGGATCGACGAAGCGGGTGTGCGTTCCGAGGCTCGTGGCCCGCTTGACGTGGCTTGGCTCGACAGCTTCATAGGCACGCAAGGCCTCCTGAACGGGGCGGCAGAGGTCGGAGTTGTCCTCGACACGAGCGCTCCCGAGCTCGTTCGGGCGGATATCAGCGCGCGTCACCTCGAGGCCGCTGGATTTCCGCTTGACGACGTCGAGGGAGAGCTCGCCCTGGTCGGCAGAAGCCTCCGCGGCACACTCGAGCGGGGAAGGTTGCACGGGGGATCGGTTCGCGGGACCTACGAACTCGGAGAATTGGGCGGCCAATACCCCCACAGCGTTCATCTCGAAGGGGAAGGCGTCTCTCTCGACGGTGTGCTCGACAACATCGCGGTCGAGTCAGCCGGCATGGCTGCGAACATGGACCTCCGCGCCGACGCGAGGTGGAATGGGAGCGCATTCCCCGCCGGGCACGGCAACGCAGACCTGACGCTCCGGGGCGCGACCCCGGGCACGCCGGTTTCGGGTGAGGTTGCGGTCGCACTCACCGGCGAGGGGTTTCTGCGTTTCAACGCCGAAAACCTGTCGATCGGCAGCTCGCGCGCTCGCTGGCAGGGCGCTCTGACCCTTGCTTCGTGGCAGCCTTCGTGGTCGATCGCCGTGGACCCGGCAGTCTTCGCCGAGATTGGTCCGATGGTCAACGCCTGGACCGGTTCGGCGGTCTTGCCCGACAACCTCGCGGGCACGGGCCAGCTCCAGGTCGAGATCAACGGCCCGTGGTCCGAGCTCACGGTCGGCGCGAGGGTCGACGCGGAGCCGCTGATTCTCGATCCTATCGAGCTGGACCGGCTGGTCGCAGACGCGATCATCACCGGCTCCATGTTGCGTTTCGGCTCGGCACGATTTCAGGTGGGTGATGGATTCGGAGAAATCGAGGGCGGCTTGGCCTGGGGAGAGGCCGCCGGTGACGACCAGATTGACCTGGAAATCAGTGGCCGTCGCCTGCCGCTGGAAACCGTAGCTACCTGGGCCGGGGTCGAAGCCTGGGTCGACCAGGGCTCGTTCTCGTTTAGCGGGGTTTTGGATGGTCCACTCGCGGCGCCTACTGGAACCTGGTTGGTGGGCATCGAAGACCCGGTCGTTGCGGGACTCGAACTTGGCGCCGCCTCGACTCGCGTCGAATACCGGAACCGGAGTTTCACCTTCAACGAGCTCAGCTTCGATCGAGGACTCACCGGCGACATCACCTGGATGGTCGACGAGGGTGAGGTCGGTGGGAACCTTGCCTGGCCCCGAATGCCGCTGGATTCCGTCGGGCGGGAGGCGCAGCGCCTGATCGGAGATTCGGCCGACGTGAGCCTCGAATTCATGCTCCCCTTCGGCGAGCATCCGACAATGACACTGCGCGGCGCGAGCGAGCTCGCGCACATCGACCTTGACGCCAAACCCGACGAGATCGAGATCGCCGCCGGCATCGAGGGGGCGGTCGAGACACACGCTGTTCTCGACCGCGGCGAGGATGGCGGACTATCGGGCGACGGCACCCTGATGGTGACATCGGCACGCGAACTCCTCACCCACGTCGCCCCCGGTGCGGGCGTTCCACTTTCGGGAACGGCCGAGGCCACCTTTTCAGTCGACTGGAAGGACCAACCGTTGCCACGGATCGAGGGAACGCTCGACCACCTCGCTCTCGAGCTCGACAGGCAACCGGTGCAGCTCATTCGGCCGGCGGATTTTTCCCTCTCCGGCAACGGTTTCGTCGTACCCGGCCTCGAGCTGCGCGCGCGGGAAGATGATCTCTTCGTGCGCTGGGCCATCGATCCGAACGGGAAGTTGCGGGGCAACCTTTCGGGAACGATGGACGCCCTGTTACTTCGTTTCCTGCTTCCCGATTGGGAACCGGCGGGCCGGGCAACCGGGATCGTCGAGATCCTCGGCGAGGTCGGCGCACCGCTCTTCGAGGGAATCGCCGAAATCCACAAAGGGTCCTTCCGCCTTCCCGGTACGAGGACGATCCTGTCACAGGTGGAGGGCACAGTCCTCTTGTCTTCGGGGGACGTCCAGCTGGACGGCATGGATTTTCGGATCATGGGGGGACGAGGGCGAGCCGGCGGACAAATCCGAGAGCGCGACGACACGATCGTCCTGGCCCTCGACGGTACCGCCAACGGAGTCCGGTTCGAGGTCCTTCCCGATCTCGATGCACGCATCTCCGGAAGTTGGCGGCTGATCGGCCCTGTCGACGATCTTCTCCTCTCCGGCGACCTCACCGTTGATCACATGTCGCTGACCTCGAAGGAGGACGTGGCAACGATACTCCTGGGGTGGCTCGAGGGAGACGGAGGACCGGCCGGCAGTAGTGGGCTCAACCTCGCGCTCAGAATCGACGCAGAGGACACCATCGATCTCCGCAACCCGTTCGTCCGGTTGACCGGCTCCGCCTCCCTCGAGGTCACAGGCAGTTCGAACCGACCCGGACTGGTCGGACACGTCGAGGTTCTGGAGGGCGGCGAGGCCACGCTTCTCGGCAACCGTTACGAGATCGAACGAGGCAGCCTCAACTTCTCGAACCCGGACGCCATCGAGCCCTTCATCGAGCTGCAGGCCTCGACCTGGATCCAGGAATACCAGATCACCGTGCAGATTTCCGGCACACCCGACCGCTTCGTAACCACCGCCGTCTCGACGCCGCCCTTGAGCACGCCGGACATTTACTCCCTGCTCGGGGTTGGTTCTACCGGGCAGGGCTACGGAACCGGCGCAGTTGGCCTCGGACTCGCCTCGTCCATTCTCTCGAGCGAGCTCACCTCGGCGCTCAGCCGGCGAGCGCGGCTGGCCCTCCCGGTGGACCAGGTCCGGGTCGATCCGTTCGCTGCGAACTCCACCGGTAACCCGACCGCACGCCTGTCGGTGATCAAGCAGCTGACACCGTCGTGGACCGTCATCCTGCAAACGACCCTGTCGGGGGAACGGGAGCAGATCGTGGTCAGCCGCTGGTACCTGGCCCCCGGCCTCTTCCTGGAGGCGGGTCAGCACGAAGACAACTCGTATTCCCTGGATCTCAAGCTGCGGCGGCCGTACTGATGCGCTCATGAAAAGGCCGTTCCCGATCAACCACCGTTGGCGCCAGCCCGATTCTACGGCAACGTTGGCCAGTTCGCGCGTGATCATGGTCGTGGCGGTGTTGATGACCCTGATCGGTACGGTCGTCGGCGAAGCCTCCGACGGGCTACTGATTCGACATGCGACGGTCGAGGCGATAGGACCGGTCGACGAGGCGGCGATCATCGAAGTGCTCGAGCTGCAGCCCGGCCAACGCCTCGACCGTCAGCGGCTCCGCGATCTCATCCTGACCCTCTACGCGTCCGGCGAAGTGGAGTGGTTGCGTGTGGAGTCCACCGAGGCCGACGACGGCATCGACATCGTGATTCGCCTCAGCACCCGATCCAAGATATCCGCTATCCGCGTCCGAACAGGCAATCCGATGTTGCGAGTCAGGGTCCGCCGATGGATGCAGATGGACATCGGCGATCCTGTCACCGCCGAGGGCATCGAGGCGAACCGAAGAAGAATAGAGCGCCGCCTCCACGAACGTGGCTACACGAACGCCGTCGTCGAGGCATATGTCGATTTCGACCGGCAGACGAACACCGTGGCGATGGAATTCGAGGTCGACGCGGGCGATCCCGAGGTTGTGCGCTCGGTCGTCCTCGACGGCGTCCCGGAAGCCGAGGCGACCGCCGCTGCCCCCAAGTACAAGGTCGGGGACCGACTGACATCGAAGCTCGAAGACCGCCTCAGGACCAGCACCGAGGCGAATCTTCGTTCGATGGGCTACTGGGAGGCCGAGGTCCTTGCAACGGAGCGCCGTGGCGACGGAGCAGATGTCGACTTGATTCTGCGGGTGGAAACCGGCGACCGATACCGCCTCGAGCTGGAAACACCTCCCGAGAGTCTCGATATCGCCAAACAGGCCTTCCCCGATCCCGAGCTGGAAGAAATCCATCCCGCCCAGACCGAAGCGCTGGCCGAGCAGGTCCAGGAAAACCTGCAGGAGGCGGGTTACCTGCTGGCCGATGTCACGGCCGAGCTCGGCACCGACGGTGATGAGCAGGTCCTGACCCTCAACGTCGATCCCGGCCGAAAGCTCAAGGTCGCAGAGGTGGACTTTCCCGGTGCAGAGAGCGTCAGCTCACGTGAGCTCGAAGCCGCGGTCACGGTTCAGAAGGGCCGTACCGGGGGGCGTCTTCA
Source organism: Acidobacteriota bacterium (assembly GCA_022340665.1). Classification (NCBI taxonomy): domain Bacteria; kingdom Pseudomonadati; phylum Acidobacteriota; species Acidobacteriota bacterium. The sequence goes on from JAJDNM010000079.1 coordinate 19,353, forward strand.
CCAGGCCATCAGCAACTCGACTCTCGAGAAAGACCGCAAAACTCTCGAAGATTTCTACCAGAGCGAGGGCTTCCCGTATGCCACGCTGACACCACCTGAGATCGTACCGCTGGAAGACGGCGAAAGCGTGCGCATTCTCTTTCCCGTCGATGAAGGAGTCCGATGGTTCATTTCCGAGATCCGTATCGACGGCCTGCCCGTTGAAGCCGCGGCAGAGCTCGAGGCCTCCCCTCTCGAGCTCCTCGAGGGCAGCCCCTGGAGCCCGGGCGCGGTCGAGCGCGCCCGCAACCGCCTCGAGACCGCACTGGCCGATTCCGGCTACCCGGAGGGTACGGTAGAGGCGCAGGTCGACACCTCACAGGAGGGGAGTGCATCGATTCACTTCCTGGTATCGGCCGGGCCATTCGTCCGCGTCGGCGAGGTCATCATTGCCGGCCTCAAGCACACCAGGGAGAGCCTGGTTTCCGGCGTCGTCGAACGGGCGGGAGTCCGCACCGGCGAACCGCTGTCGCGGCGAAAGATGCTCGACGCGCAACGCGGGCTGTTCGAGCTCGGTCTCTTCCGGCGGGTCGAGCTCGCGCCAATGCCCGGCCAGGAGCACCGGGAGGAACGCAACATCGTGATCAGCTGTGAGGAGGGCGAGCAGAAGTCCTACCTCTTCGGCATCGGCTACTCCAACGTCGATGCCGCGCGCCTCATCCTCGGGTGGTCGCACCTCAACCTCCTCGGCCGGGCCTATGCGTTCTCGGCAGAGGCGTCGATTTCCAGCAATCAAAAGCGGTACTCCCTGTCACTCCGCAAGCAGCGGGCTTTGGGGCTGCCGGTCCCCGGCTACCTTGCCGTGTATCGAACCGATGAGGTCCTCGGCGATCGAAACGTCGATCGGCGGGGCCTGTGGGTCGATTTCGGAGACCGCCTCAAGCGACCGTTCAGGCCGTGGTTCCGATACGAGTACGAGATCACCGAACCCGAAACGTTGCCGTTGGACGACCCCCGCAACCCGGGCGACAACATCCAGGAAGCCAAGGTCGCATCGATCACACCGAGCCTCGAATGGGATACGCGTGACAACCCGCTGGCACCGACCAGGGGAGTCTTCGCGTCTGCCTCGCTCCAGTACGCCTTTCCGGCGTTCAAGGCCGACGCCAATTTTCTCAAGCTGCAGACGGGTGCCACCTATTATCGGCCGTTACTCCGAGGATTCGGTGCCGTCGGCCTGCGCCTCGGGGCGATCGAGCCGCTCGACGACGACCCCAACGAGCAGCCCAACTTGCAGATTCCCTTCGCCTATCGGTTCTTCGGCGGGGGCCGCACCACCCACCGGGCGTTCGACACCGACCAGTTGGGCATCCCGGGCCAGACGATCATCGATGGACGACCGGTCGGCGGCAACGCGACCCTCCTCTTCAATATCGAGTACCGTCGCCGCATATCGGGGCCGTTCTTCGCGTCGATCTTCGTCGATGCCGGCAACGTTTGGGATTCGCCGGACCACGTCGACCTCTCGGACATCGAGTGGGGACCCGGTCTCGGTTTTCAATACGTGACCCCCGCCGGTCCGCTGCGGGCGGAGTATGCGTGGAGGCTCGATGCGCCACCGGGCGAATCCGGGGGCCAGTTCTTCATCAGCTTTGGCGTACCGTTCTAGTTTTGAGTTTTGAGTGTTGAGTTTTGAGTTTTGAGTTTTGAGTTCCCGCCCGCACCCCCCGGTTCTCCGGGAGAGCGGGTGGAAAATCCCAAATCCGAAATCCTAAATCCCAAATCCGAAATCCCAAATCCGAAATTCGAAATTCGAAATTCGAAATTCGAAATTCGATCGAGCCTCCACCAAGGTGATACGATTTCCCTCGTCGTGCCATTCGAAGCATCACTTCCCTGGCTATTGGTGACCGGCGGCATCTTCTGTCTCGGGCTGGGCGGCTCCTGGCTGGTCGACGGTGCATCGCGCATCGCCCTGAGGCTCGGCATCTCGCCGATGGTCGTCGGGTTGACGGTGGTCGGCTTCGGCACCTCGATGCCCGAGTTCGCCGTCTCGCTGACGGCGGCGCTTCGTGGCAGCGGTGGCCTGAGCCTCGGCAACGCCGTCGGCTCGAACATCATGAATCTGATGCTGGTTCTCGGGGTGGCGGCAGTTCTCGTACCGATCCATGTCGTCGGCGGGCGGCGCCTGCTCTACCGGGACCTCGCATTCGGACTCGTGCCGGCAATAGTTCTGGTGGCGTTCGCCCGAACCGGATTCATCAACCGGCCGACAGCGATTGTCCTTCTGGCGATTTTCGCGGTTTTCATCGTCGTCACCGTCACCCAGTCGCGGGGCCGCAACTCGGAGCAGGCGGTGGTGACCGGCACACTGACCCGCCATCTCACACTCACCTTTGTCGGCATCGCCATCCTGGTCGGCGGCTCCGAGATGCTGGTCAAAGGCGGCGTCAACCTCGCGCGGCAGTTCGGCGTGTCCGAAGCCCTGGTCGGTCTCACCGTGGTCGCATTCGGCACCTCCCTGCCGGAGCTCGCGACCTCCGTGGTCGCAGTCCTCAAGGGACAGTCCGAGATCGGGGTGGGCAACGTCCTCGGATCCAACGTCTTCAACCTCGGTCTGGTGGTCGGGACGGCCTTCGCGATTCGGCCGGCGGCAGTGCCGATCGAGGTCATCCACTGGGACATTCCGTTGCTGGTGGCAGCCACCGTTGTGGTCGGGCTCATCGTCATCCGCGACAGCCGCATCAGCCGGTTGGAGGGCGCGTTCATGCTCGCCTTTTTCGCCGCCTACCTGGTGTTTCTCGGGATCAGAATCGCATAGCTCGTGAATTAGAATTAGGAGTTAGGAATTAGGAATTAGGAATTAGGAGTTAGGAATTCCCGCCCCACCTCCCAGCGCTCGGGCCGTGGTGGGTGAGCGGGTGGCATTCCTAATTCCTCATTCTTAATTCCTCATTCAAAGCCGTCAGGCTTTGTAGATCTGCTGCCTTCGAAGCTCTTTGAGCCGGTCACGAAGCCGAGCTGCTTCCTCGAACTCCAGCGCCTTGGCCGCCACCCGCATGCGCTTTTCGAGCTCCGTGATCAGCTTGTTGAGAGACACCGCGTCGTCCGGAATGTCGCCCTCGGAGCTTGAGACCCGCAGGGGCTGCGCGCCCGGGCCGTAGTAGTCGAGCTCGGCCATCGCCAGCAGCGGGCTCGCCACGTCCTTGACGATGGTCCGCGGCTCGATGCCGTGCTCTGCGTTGTGAGCGGCCTGCCGCTCGCGTCGGCGACGGGTCTCTCCGAGTGCGCGCTGCATCGAACCGGTCTCCCGGTCGGCGTAGAGGATCGCCCGCCCATCGACGTTGCGCGCGGCACGGCCGATGGTCTGGATGAGTGAGGTCTCGGAGCGGAGGAAGCCCTCCTGGTCGGCGTCGAGAATCGCCACCATCGCCACCTCGGGCAGGTCGAGGCCCTCGCGCAGGAGGTTGATCCCGACCAGCACGTCGAACTCTCCCTTGCGGAGATCGGCGAGGATCGCCGATCTCTCGAGGGTGTTGATCTCCGAGTGCAGGTAGCGCACCCGGACGCCGACCTCCGCCAGGTACGAGCTGAGGTCCTCGGCCATGCGCTTGGTCAGGGTGGTCACCAGCACCCGTTCTTTGCGCGCGACAACCGCCCGGATCTCGGCCAACAGATCGTCCACCTGGTTGCTGGCCTCACGGACCTCCACCTGCGGATCGAGCAGACCGGTCGGCCGGATCAGCTGCTCCACCACCTCGCCCTCGGTGTGCTCGAGCTCGTAGGGCCCCGGGGTGGCGGAGACGAAGACCACCTGTTGAATGCGCTCCTCGAACTCTTCGAAGGTCAGCGGCCGGTTGTCGAGCGCGGACGGCAGGCGGAAACCGAAATCGACCAGGGTCTGCTTGCGCGAGCGGTCACCGTGGAACATACCGCCGACCTGGGGAACCGTCACGTGAGACTCGTCGATGATGCACAGGAAGTCGTGCGGGAAGTAATCGAGCAGCGTCGGCGGCGGTTCGCCGGGCTGGCGGCCGGTGAGGTGGCGCGAGTAGTTCTCGATGCCGTTGCAGTAGCCGAGCTCGGTCAGCATCTCGAGATCGAAGTTCACGCGCTGGCCGAGGCGCTGGGCCTCGAGCAGCTTGCCCGCCGCGTCGAGCTCGGCCAGCCGCTCGTCCCGCTCCACGCGGATGGCGTCGATCGCTTTGAGCAGCTGCGACCGCGGGGTGACGTAGTGGGTTCGCGGGTAGATCGGCAGGCGATCGAGTTCCTCCAGGGCCTTGCCGCGCACCGGATCGATCCGCTCGATGCTCTCGACCTGGTCGCCCCAGAATGAGATGCGGACCGCGGTGTCGTCATACGGCGGGTAGATCTCCAGCGAGTCACCGCGCAGCCTGAAGGAGCCCGGTGCGAGATCGAGATGCGTCCGCTCGTACTGCATCTTGGCGAGCTGTTTGAGCACGTCGTCGAGCGGCTCCTCGACATCCTTCTCGAAGAGCTGAAGCATGCCGAAGTAGGCCTCCGGCGAGCCGAGGCCGTAGATGCAGCTGACCGAGGCGACAATCAGCACGTCGCGCCGCTCGAAGAGCGAGCGCGTCGCCGACAGCCGCATGCGGTCGATCTCCTCGTTGATCGAGGTCTCCTTTTCGATGTAGGTATCGCTCGCCGGCACGTAGGCCTCAGGCTGGTAGTAGTCGTAGTAGGACACGAAGTACTCGACCGCGTTGTCCGGGAAGAAGGCTTTGAACTCCTGGTAGAGCTGCGCCGCCAGGGTCTTGTTGTGGCTGAGGACGAGGGTCGGACGGTTGGTGGCCTCGACAACCTTGGCCATGGTGAAGGTCTTGCCCGAGCCGGTCACTCCGAGCAGGGTCTGGAACGCGACCCCGCCATCGACCCCTTCCACCAGGCGCTCGATCGCCTGGACCTGGTCGCCGGCAGGCTGAAATTGAGTGTTGAGAACGAAGCGAGTCGTCATACGATTTCGGAATTTTGAATTTTGAGTTTTGAATTTTGAGTTCCCGCCCAACCACCCGGTGGAGAGGTAGCCGCACACGGGGAAGGCGGGTGGAAATTCCGAATTCCGAATTCAGAATTCCGAATTCTTGCGCCAAGCTGCATGGGGGGAATCCCGGACTCCTCGATCACGCGTTCGAGGTAGACGTTGAGCCCCCCGACCTCTTCGGCGGTAAAGCGGCCGTCCTCGAGCATGTCCCGCACCCGGTTCATGAAATCCCCCATCGTCGGATAGGGGTCCTTCGAGGCCTCGAGAACCAGGCGGAATCGATCGAGGTTCCTGATCGTTCGCTGGCGCTCGGCGGCGGGCAGATCGTGCGGCAGGCTCTGCACCACCAGCCGTCGTCCCCGATCCATGTTGATCCACACCGTCCTGCGCACCATCGAGGTGCCGACGATGAGCATCGCGACCAGGAGAACGAGGCCGGCCAGGCAACCGTAAACGGTCAGGCGGCTGCTGCACCCCCCGCCCCCGCGCCACGGCTCCTTACCCTTGGCAAGGCCCTCGAGATCGGCCACTGCAGGACCGGCAGTCGCCTCGGGCTGCGCCTCCTCCTCCACCTCGGCAGAAGGCTGAGGCCCTTCAACCTCGTCGTCGTTGATCGGGGTCTCGTCCATCGGGGTATTGTACCCACCCCATCCTCCCACCCGATGCTGGATGCTCGATGCTGGATGCTCGATTCGCCCAACCCACCCGGAGATCTCTGAGAGATCAGCGTGTCATCCCGACCGAGGGCCGGGCTCGTCACGGCGAAGTGCGAAGCACGAAGCCGGAACGGCCCGAGTGGAGGGATCTATGGGAATGCCGGATGCGCGAGTCCGGAGAGCCATAGATTCCTCGACTCGGCCTTCGGCCTCGCTCGGAATGACACGTGAAGGATGTGGCCTTGGGCCTCGCTCGGAATGACACGTGAAGGATGTGGCCTTCGGCCTCGCTCGGAATGACAAACTGGGAGGACCGGGTCGTTCATCAGTGATCTCGGACCTCTTCCCGGCAGGACAGCAGGATGGAGTCAGTCTGCGAGTCCGAGGGGGTGGACGGGAAATTCGAAATTCGAAATTTCAAATTCGAAATATGTACTTCCTGAACCATCTACAATCCCTCCTTTGGAGGCCCGACATGAGCTCACTACTCGAACGCGATCGCGCTGCTCTCCTGGTCATCGACGTGCAGGAGCGCATCAACTCCGTCATGGCCGATCAGGGCCACCTGCCGCGAATCGAGGTACTGGTCGAGGCCTGCCGTGGCCTCGAGGTCCCGGTCGTCGCCAGCGAGCAGTACCCGCAGGGCCTCGGTCCGACCGTCGAAAGC
>JAJDNM010000080.1 GCA_022340665.1 Acidobacteriota bacterium
TCCACCATGACCCCACCCATGTGGTAGTGGGCGGCCGGGGCCACCGGCACCGGTTCGCTCGCGAGGTCCAGTCCGTTGTCAGCGCATGCGCGCGCCACCGTCGGGAATCGGGATTCGACCCTGTCGGACAGCGACCCTGCGTCGAGAAACACCGATCCACCATCGCGCAGACGGCGCCAGACGGCGCGTGCAACCACGTCCCGTGGCGCGAGCTCGGCCTCCGGGTGCTCATCGAGCATGAATCGCGAGCCGGACTCGTCGATCAGGACGGCGCCGTCGCCACGCAGCGCCTCGGTGAGCAGCGGCATGGGCGAGCCGCCCACCGCGAGCGCTGTCGGGTGGAACTGCATGAACTCGAGGTCGGCCACGCGCGCACCCGCCCGGATCGCCATCGCCAAACCGTCGCCGGTCGCCTCGGCGGGATTCGTGGTGTGACTCCACAGCCACCCGATGCCCCCGGTCGCCAGCACCACCTCGGAGGCGGCGTACAGAACGTGACGGCCGCTTCGATCCACCGCCATGACACCGACCACCGCGCCGCGGTCGACGACCAGATCGAGGGCCAGAGTGTCCTCGTCGCGCGAAATGTTCCGAGCTTCACGAACCGCATCGGCAAGCGCCGACACAAGCTCGGCGCCGGTGGCGTCTCCAGCGGAATGGGCGATGCGATTCCGGCTGTGGGCCGCTTCACGTCCGAGGGCGAGACGCCCGTCACCACGGCGATCGAATTCGGCTCCGAGGACGAGTAGCTCGCCGATGCGGCCCGGACCATCCTCGGTGATTCTTCGCACGACCTCGGCATCGCAGAGGCCGGCACCGGCCTCGATGGTGTCCCGGGCGTGTCTGGCCGGCGAGTCATCGCCTCCGATCGCAGCCGCCACCCCCCCCTGCGCGAGCGGGCTCGAGCCTCCATTCGCGAAGGCGGTTTTGCCGACCATCACGACTTCACGCCCACGGGCATGGACAGCGGCGCTGAGTCCGGCCACGCCGCCGCCGATGATCAGCACCTCTGCTCTGCGAATCTCCTCCGGCGTAAAGATGTGAGTCCCCATGGCTTACCCTCGCACCCCGCGCCCGACCTCGAGCATGCGCTCGACCGACCGACGGGCGCGCTCGGCGACGTCCGGAGGCACCTCGACGGGGTGCTGCATCCTCTCGAGGCTGGTGACGATATTGTCGAGGGTGATGCGTTTCATGTGCGGGCAGATTGTGCAGGGACGGACGAACTCGACCTCGGGAAACTCCACTGCGACGTTGTCACTCATCGAACACTCGGTGATCATGACAACCTGCTGAGGACGGTGACGCCCGACCCAGTCGATCATGCCTGACGTCGAACCCACCATGTCCGCTGCCTCGAGAACGTCGAGGTCGCACTCCGGGTGGGCGATTACCTGAACACCCGGAAAATGCTGACGATATCTCTCGACATCTGCAACCGAAAACTGCTCGTGAACCTCGCAATGGCCGTTCCACAGGATCACCTCGACATCGGTGTTTGCCGCCACCCATTTCCCGAGGTACTCATCGGGCAGGAAGATCACGCGCTCTACTCCCAGCGATTCAACCACCTCGACAGCGTTGGCAGAGGTGCAGCAGACGTCGGTCTCGGCCTTGACCTCGGCCGAGGTGTTGACATAGGTCACCACCGGTACGCCGGGGTACTTCTCCTTGAGAGCTCGAACATCGGCCGCGGAGATCGACTCGGCAAGGGAACAGCCGGCCTCGAGGTCGGGGATGAGCACCGTACGGTCGGGGTTCAGGATCTTGGCGGTTTCGGCCATGAAGTGCACACCACACTGGACAATGACGTCAGCGTTCGTCTCACTCGCTCTTTTGGCGAGCGCGAGGCTGTCACCGGTGATGTCGGCGACGCCATGGAAAATCTGCGGCGTCTGGTAGTTGTGGGCGAGAATCACGGCATTTCGTTCGCGCTTCAGGCGATCGATCTCGAGGATCTGGGGCGCGTAGGCCGCCCATTCCACCTCCGGTATGAGGTGGCTCACCTTTGCGTAAATGGCAGCAGTTGCCGCGACTGCATCGGCCACACGCATAGAGCCGAACTCGCTGCGGGTCGTTTCAGTGTTCATGTTCACTCCATATACTCAAATTGAGTATTAAAAGGTCTCAACAAACGGCCGAATCTTCGGCCTCATCGTTATACTAATACTGAGTATAACGATTGTCAAGTCCCAGCTGCCGATTTTTTCTATCGCGCCGTGGGAAGACCGACCCCCGGCGCCGGCCGCTCGAGTAGGACCTCGCGCCGAAACCGGAAGAGTTCGGCCGGGCGTCCGCCAGTGCGGTGATCGCGCCGGCCCGTCCCTTCCACCAGCCCCCCCTGCTCCACCAGCCTGCGGAAGTTCTGCTTGTGGAGCCGTATGCCGGCTAGCGCTTCCACCGCTCGCTGCAGATTGAACAGGGTGAAGGTCTCCGGGATCAGCTCGAAGATCACCGGCCGGTAGCGGATCTTGGCGCGAATTCGACCCAACGCGGTGGCCAGAATCCGACGGTGGTCAAACTCCATCTCCAAGCCGAGGTGCTCCTCGCAACCGGACGTGCTGACCTCCTGACCTTCACGGACCCGATCTCGTACGGCCTCGCAGACGAGTCCGAGCTGGTAGAGCAGCTCGTAGCGATCGAGCACTCTCTCTCCGTCCCACGGGCTGTCCTCGAAACCGAAGCAGGCCGCGCGAGCCCGACGGAGTTCTCGCTCGGAAGAAGTCGCGCTCTCACCGACCCAACGTTCGAGGGCCGGGGTGATGTGTTCGTCGATCACTTTCGGTCGGCCCGACCGCCAATCTTCCCATGGCAGAAACCCATAGACGCGGCGCCACCTCGCGCCGAGCCCGTCGGTCGGCCGACTCTCCCTCACCAGTGCGAGATACGCTGCCGTGACCACCCGCGGACCGCCGTCGAGCTCCCGCGGATCGCGAAAGCGATCGGCGAACGTGTAGAGCTGCTCGACGTAGCCGAGCTCGAGGCCGGCATAGGTCCGCACCCACCGTCGAAGGGCGAGCTCCAGCGTTCGGTCCCCCGCAGGATCGAGAGGTCCGGTGGGCAAAGCGTCGAGCAGTCGCAGGCCTCGTTCATCGCCGACGTACCCTCCACCCTCGATCGGGGTTCCCTCCGGCAGCGAAACCGTCAACACCCTCGGCTGTCCTTCGGTGAGGGCGATGATCACCGCGTTGAGTCCGATGATGATCGAAGGGCTGCTGTCGGCCATTTCAGACATGGTGCGTCGCGCCGAGGGTAAATGCAACTCGCAGGCCACAATCAATTTTGAGTTTTGAGTTTTGAGTTTTGAGATTTGAGTTTTCAGTTCAGAGTTTTGAGTTGGCGCCCTGGCTCCGTTCAATGACGAGCGGTCATGTGGAGCAACTCAAAACTCATAACTCAGAACTCAACACTCTGTGCGGGTACAATGGCCATTCGCTGGAGGCGTTCGAAGTATGAGCCTGAACCGGGTCATCGAAATCGACGGGGTCGAGCTTCATCTGGCGCGACCCGTATCCAAGATCCCGCCGTGGATCGGTCAGCGGGAGGTGTTGCTCCAGCTCCTGGCGGCGTGGTCGTTGTTCTCGGATGACGATGCGCCACTCAACCCGCGCCTCCTGGGTAAGCCGGGCGTCGGTAAGACCACCCTGGCCTGCACCGCTGCCCGCGAGCTCGAACGAGAGATCTACATCCTTCAGGCAACCACCGACACCCGCCCGGAGGACCTCCTGGTGGCGCCGGTACTGGGGCCCGAGGGCGGGGTGCGCTACATGGCCTCTCCACTGGTCACCGCGATGGTGCGCGGCGGCGTCAGCATCCTCGACGAGGGCAACCGGATGAGCGAAAAATCGTGGGCCTCGCTGGCGCCGCTCCTCGACCACCGGCGATCGGTCGACAGCGTCGTCGCCGGCATCACGATTCCGGCGCACGAGGACTTCAGGTTCGCGACCACGATGAACGAGGACGCCTCCACCTATGAGGTCCCGGAGTACATCCATTCCCGTTTGATGCCGCAGATCACGATCGATTTTCCGGAGGAGGACGAGGAGCGGGAGATCCTCCGCGTGCAAGTGGCCGGAGTCGACGAAGAGGTCCTCGATTACGTGCTCGGCTTCCTTCGGGCCGCCCACCTCGCCGATCTCCGATTCTCGGTACGGGACGGAATCAACATCGCCCGCTATGCAATGAAGATCCTCCGGCGACGTGAGGCGGATAACGCAAAACGGGCGGTCGACATCGCCCTCCGCCTGGCAATTGGAGAAGAAGAAGCCGAACCATTTCGCCTCGCGACGGAGTGAATCAACGAGGAGCGCATTGGAGCTTCGACGACACCCATGCCGACCGCCTGTGAGGAGCGCTGGGCCGCATCGGCGACACCGGTGCCACTCGTCGCATTGTTATAGGCGCGCGTCTGATGGAAAAGCAACGTAGACAATGCGACGGGTGGCACCTTGCACACCGAAGCGCGCTTTGGGCTTTGGGTGGCAAGACGCACACCGATGCGAGACGCGCAACGAGTACCCATGAGTATTGATCTCGACGTTGTCGCCCCGGAAGCGATCCCGGGCGTTCGCATCCTCCCGGTCGTGCACGAGCGCGTCGATATCGCCCCGGTTGTTCGCCAGGCTCTTGAGGTGCTGCAGCCGATGGCGGTGGCTGTCGAGCTGCCGACGACGCTGGCTGACGCGGCGCGGACGGCAGTGGCCAGATTGCCGCTGATGTCCGCCGTGATTTCGGAGGAACCCGGCGAAGACGCGCTGGTGTGGATCGTGTCGCCCGGCGACCCTTTGGCCGAGGGCCTTCGCTGGGCAAACGAGAACGACCGGGAGATCCTGCTCGTCGACCCCGACATACGCTACGCTCACCGTCGTCACGATCAGCTTCCCGACCCGCACGCGATGCACACGACGGGAACCGATGTGTATTTCGAGGTCATTCGTTCCCTCGCCGGGTCGGCGGCTTTCGACGAACGCGACACCCTGCGTGAACAGGGTATGGCGTATCACCTTCAGCGAGCCAAGAACCGCGGAATCTCGCCCATCATCTGCCTGCTTGGCGCCGCCCACGCCGATCGTGTCGCCGAGCACCTCACGGGCCCGACAGCGCCGCCGCTCGCGCGGCAGCGGCGTTCGAATGTCCAACTCCGCCACCTCCACCCCGAGAGCCTGACCGCCGTTCTCCCGGACCCGCCATTGGCACACTCGGTTCACGAACACCTTCGCTCGGGTGATCTACCCCCCGAGCCGGACTTTTCCGCCACTGTCGCGCCCAGGCTCGATCTGCCGCTCGGTGCTCTCACCCTGGTCAGCGGCGGTAGGATCGAGGATCGGGCGAAACGTGCGCAGGCACTCGCCGCCTTCGCCGCCCACCACGGTTGCCGCGCGACCGACGTCGGGGGGGGGCAGGTCTGCGATCGTGCCACCCTGGCAGCCGTGGTCTGGCGGGTGGGTGCCGCCTCCTACTCGGTGCAGACGCGCAACGAGGTCAAACCGTGGCAGCGTCGGATGTTCTTCGACTTCACACGCCGTTACGCGCGCATACGGGGGCAGCTGATCGGTGGGCTCTACGAATGGGTCGTTGGGGCACGCGGTGTCGGTGACGACAACCTCGCCTGGGAGGTCTTTGACGCCGCCCGCTGTTTCCCCTGGCAGGAAGAGACCGCCGAAATCGAGACCGCTCGCATTGAAGGCGACCTCCTCGACCTCGGCACGCGGAAGGTTCGATTCCGCCGACGATTCATGAGGGTCAAGCAACGTCCGATCGCTGTCCCGGTGAAGAATCGCGTGACTACGGATGATCCCGGGGAGTGGCTGAAAGCGTTTTCCGGCGAAGGCATCTGCTCCTATCCCCCCGAGGACATCGTGGTCGAGGACTGGGGCCGGCATCTCAAGCAGCGGGCCGTTTCGGTGCTCAGCGCCGAGCGCACCCGTTCAGAACCCTTCACCACCAGCATTCTCGACGGCATCGACATTCGTGAGACTCTGCTTCATCTGCAAGACGGGAGGATCTGGGTCCGGGAACAGGGCCGCGACGTCGGCGCCGCGGGTTCGGTGGTGATGATCTTCGACGAGGACGCGAGCGGTTCAGAGTTTCCCTACATGATGAGCTGGCTCGGAGAGCACGAGCAAGAGTCCGACATGGCCCTGTACGCGACCGATCCTCTCCAGCAGGTCGTTGGCCCGGGCATCATGCGAGCCACCTACGGCGGTTTCATGCTCACCTATCCGCCCGGCCGTCTCTACGATGTCTGGCGTGATCCCGACTACCGGGCGGCTCGATCGAAGCCGGAGGTCCTGCTCATGGCGGCGATCGACTACAGCATCGACAAGCTCGTCGTGCACGTCGGCCCCCACCCTCCCGCCAGCCGGATACGGGACTATGCAACTGCCCATGCGAGGAAAATCGTCTACCTTCCGCTCGGCAGCCTGTCCCCGGTCAGCATCCGCAACGTCCGTGGATTCCACATCCTCGCCGGCCGTGACAAGCGGGAGATCGCCAAGGATTACGTGTGGTGACCGCAATACAATTCTCAATTCTCAATTCTCAATTCTCAATTTTGAGTTTTGAGTTTTGAGTTTCCACCCGCACGTCAGTATCCCGGGAGAGTGGGCAAAAATTCCGAATTCCGAATTCCGAATTCTCAATTCCGAATTCACATCCCTCGTCGCCGTCTCCCGGGGTAGGATTCGAAGTTCGGTTTGTCATCGAGTGACTCGCCCGCCGACATCCGCTGCGCAACCCAGGTGTAGTTCTCGCTACGGCTTCCCTCGGTTTCACGTGCGGCCTGCTCCTCGAGCGCGATCGCCTCCCTGACGGATCCGGTCAGGTAGAGAAGCCGCGCCAGCGTGTCGGCGGTCTCCGGTTCGGGTTTCAAAGCGTAAGAGTCCTGCGCGATCTCGATCGCGTGGTCGAGGTTCTGGCCGGAAAGGTAGAGCCTCCAGGCGACGTCATTGAGCATATTCGACTCGGCCTCTGCTCCGTGCTTGGCGTACCACCCGAGGTACACGTCCGCCGCGACATCATAGTGGCCGTTTCGAAACGCGAAATCGGCAACCGCAAACAGGGTGTCGGAGGACTCTGTTTGGAGGTCTGGAATCTCGAGAATATCGGCCGCGTCCTCGTGACGCGCCCGCCGCAGCTGTTCGGCCTGCTCTTCAGCCGACAGCTGGCTGATTCCCTCGCCCATCAACGCGCGGAGATTCGAGGTGCCAGCGGTGTCGGGAACATCGATCGATCGATTCCAGCCGCTTCGATAGAGCTTGGCTGCTCGTTGATAGACACGCCCGTGCAGCTGGCTGCGGGCGTCGAACATGAGCTTCCGACACAGGGTGAGGTCTTTGCCCTCGGTCGCTGCGTGAAAGGCATCGATTCGGCTGATTGCTCCTTCTGCGTCAGACCGCTCGAGCAATCCGGCAACCGCACGTTCGATGGCTTCGCGATCACCGGGAGAGTCCTCCAGCTGACGGAGACACGCGAGGAAGGTGTCACCGCTACGGATTCTCTCGAGGCGACTGAGGAACGTTTCTGGCGGAAGATAGCCGGTCACCCGGTCGAGCTCATTCCCCTCGGGATCGAGAAAAACCAACATCGGATAGCTGTCGACCCGGAAGCGGCGAGCAAGCTCGGCACCGTCCTCTTCACCGTTCCTTCTCATTGCGACAATTCTTGCCAGCTCACGTTGGACAACCGGAGCCGACAGGGTGTCTGCTTCGAGGCGCCGGCACCAGTTGCACCAGTCCACGTAGAACTCGATCATGACCACCGTGTTCAGCTCGCCCGCCTTCGCTTGAGCCGAAGTCAGATCTCCGTCAAACCAGAGATCCGACGAGTCACGCTGGCAGGCAAAAACGGCCACCGTCGCCACGATCGCCAGCGGTATCAAAGCCCTAGTCTGCATACCTCACCAACTTTCTGCTGCGGCCGCAAATCTGCCGCAATCTGCGGCGTTTGCTCGCATCGGGCTGCTCGACGTACCGTCAAGTACGACTCCGCGGCCCTCAGGTCGCAAACACCTCATCTCACAGCAGCTTCCCGGCCTCGCGACGAATGCTGGTGAGATATGCAGGCTCATCATCCAGCGCCTCCGGATTGATCACTTTGCAGCCAACCGCCCTCTCATAGTGTGCCGGAGCCTGGCAACAGGTTTCGCTCGAGGAGGTGGAATCGGGAGTTCCATTTGCCGGCCGCCTCCACCTCAACCTACGTCACCGCAGCTGATGGGTTGCAGGCGCACCCCAAATATCAACCGCTCGAAATTTCCACCCTTGGGGGTCATTCAGCGCGAAGAGCATCCACCGGGTCCATTTCCGCGGCCCGACGCGCCGGGACAACTCCGGAGACGATTCCAACAACCAGACACATCAGCAATGCAGCGACAACCGCCACCGCCGGCGTGCTGAGAGGCAGGCCGGGCACCGCGGTCGTCGCCAGCGCGATCATCGCGAATCCTGCCATCAGCCCGAGAATTCCGCCGGCCACCGCGAGCAACACCGATTCGAGGAGGAAAAGCCCCTGCACCGTACTCTGCTGCACTCCGAGAGCACGCAAGAGGCCGATCTCGTTGGTCCGTTCGTGAACTGAGATCCACATAATGGTGAGAATACCCATTGCCCCGACGATCAACGACACCCCGGCGATCCCTGAAACCGCGATCGTGATCATGCCAACGACCTTGCCGAAGGTGTCGAGCATCTCAGTCTGAGTGGTGATGGTGAAGTCTTCCTCACCACGGTGACGGCGCATCAGCGTCGATCGAATCCCCTCCACCACTTCGGGAATGATGTCGGTGCTCGCAGCGACGATGTCGATCTCGACCAGTTCGTCGACGTCGAAGAGATCCATCGCGCTGGCCACCGGAACGTAGACCGTGTCATCGAAATCGAAACCGAGCATCTGGCCCTTGGCTTCCATCACGCCGATAACGAGAAAGGTCGATCCACCGATTCGCACTCTTCTGCCGAGCGGTGATTCCTCGTCGAAGAGTTCGTGGGAAAGCTTCGCACCGAGGACCGCGTATGAGCTTCGACGATTGGGATCCATCGGCGGCAGGAAGGACCCCTGTGAGACTCCGAGGCGGAATCCCTTGGCCGCCTCCCAGCCGACACCTTGAACGAAAACGCTGCGGCCTCGCCCACCTCCTTCGACACGCGCCTGTCCGAAGGCCACCGGGACCACTTCGTCGACACCGGGGATACGGCGCAGTGCCTCGGCGTCGTCTATCGTCAGCTTGTGAGTCGTGCCGCCGAGGACTCCCGGCATTCCGAGCGTTTTCACCTTTCCCGGATTGACCGCGACAATGCTCGTGCCGAACTGGGTGAACTGGTTGACGATGTAGTCCCTCGTACCCTCACCGAGCGAGGTGAGGAGAATCACCGCGGTCACACCTATGGCCACCCCGAGCGCGGAAAGAAAGGAGCGCAGGCGCTGACCTCGAATCGCTCCCCCGACGAACCGGACAAGTTCGATTACGTCCATCCGGCCACCCACGCAATTAGGAATGAGGAATTAGGAATGAGGAATGCCACCCAACCACCCGGACTATTTCCTCTGGGGTGGTGGGTGGAAATTCCGAATTCCGACTTCCTAATTCCTAATTCGTACGTCATCTTCCCACCAGGGCTTCGACGGGGTCGAGTCGGGCGGCGCGACGAGCGGGCACGACACCAAAGAACACTCCGACCACCACCGAGACGATAAGTGAGGCGATCACCGCCCACGTCGGGGTTGCCGCAGGGAAGGTGGGGTAGACGCCGGTGAAGGCCCTGACCGCCAACGAGCCGACTGCCAGACCTGTCAGGCCTCCAAGCAGCGAGAGCACGACCGCCTCGGCGATGAATACCCCGAGGATCTGGGTGGTACTCGCTCCCAGCGCCTTGAGAAGACCGATCTCGCGGCGGCGCTCCGACACCGCCACCAGCATGACATTCATGATGCCGACCCCGGCCACCGTCAGCGAAACCGAGGCGATCGCGGCCAAGGCGAGGGTGAGCACCCCGAGGATGGAATCGAGCGTGTTGACCACGGCGTCCTGCGTAATGACGGTGACATCCTCGGTTCGATGGCGATCTGCGAGGAGGTCGAGGACCGCCTGCTTCCCGGCATCGAGATCCTCTCCGGGATACAGCTCGATGAGAATCCTGAAAAGGGAGGTCCTGTTGAAGACCCGCATCGACGTGCGTACCGGGATCATCACCAGGTCGTCGAAGTCGAACCCGAGCGAGCGACCGCGCGGCGCGAGCACACCGACGACACGGAACCGCCACTCGCCCAGTCGCACTACCTTGCCGAGTGGACTCTCGCCGGGGAAGAGCTCATCGGCCACCTTGATTCCGAGCACCATCTCCGACCCGCCCCGATTCGGATCGCCGGGAGGCAGGTACTGACCAGCAGCGACCTGCAGCCTGCGCACCTCGAGCAACTCGTTGGTGGTGCCGATGACTGGCACCGCGCGGGATCTGCCGGCGTAGCGAACGGTCTCTTCTCCGGTCGCCAGCGGCGCGGCCCGCAAAACCTGCGGGATCCGAATCGTAACCGCCTGATAGTCCTCGATCGTCAAGTCGTTGACAACGCCACCGAACGGCATCATGCCGGTCGTCTCGACCCTGCCCGGCAAAACAACCAAGAGCTTCGAGCCTAGGGCGCTGAACTCCTGTACTACGTACTGCCGCGCCCCTTCACCGAGCGCGGTCAGGGCGACGACTGCAGCAATGCCGACCGCCACGCCGGCGACCGAGAGGCCCGTCCGCAGGCGATGGCCACGCAGGGCGCCTACGGCGAACGCGATCAGCTCACCGAACGCCATCCCTCCCCCCACCCACCCACGAAATTAGGAAGAAGGAATGAGGAATGAGGAATTTCACCCACCCACCCGATTCGTCGAGTCCAGCGTGGGCGGCGGGTGGGAATTCCTAATTCAAAATTCATGATTCCTCATTCGAGAATCATTTCTTCTCCACGATCGCACCGTCATCCATGCGGACTGCAGACCGTGCCCGCACTGCGACCTCGGGATCGTGGGTCACGAGGACGACTGTCTGCCCCTCCTCGTTCATCCTGCCCAACAGATCCATGACCTCGATCGCAGCCGCCCGGTCGAGATTGCCGGTGGGTTCGTCGGCGAGCAGAAGTCCGGGCTCCATGACGACCGCTCGCGAAATCGCAACCCGTTGTCGCTGCCCGCCCGAAAGCTGGTCGGGTCGATGGTGGGCGCGGTCGGCCAGTCCCACCGCCTCGAGCGCGCGGGCCGCCCGCTGGCGGCGCTCGGAGCGCGGTACTCCGGCAAAGAGCATCGGCAGCTCGACGTTGCCCTGGGCGGTCAGCCGTGGAAGGAGATGGAAGAATTGGAAGACGAAACCGATTTCCGTCTGCCGCAACCGCGTACGTTCGATGTCGGTCAGCGAGCCGACATCGCGACCATCGAACGAGTAGGTCCCGGAGGTCGGCCGGTCGAGGCAACCGAGGATGTTGAGCAGCGTCGACTTCCCAGAGCCCGACGGACCCATCACCGCCAGATAATCTCCCTTGCCGATTTCGAGGGAGACATCACGCAGGGCATGCACGTCCGAGTCCCCGACGTGGTACGTGCGCCACAGATCTTTCAACACGATCATTCGTTCGTACCCGAACGAAGAAATTTCGAATTTCGGATTTCGAATTTCGGATTTCCCACCCATCCCCGCCTGGGAACAGGCGGCAGCGGAGACAAATCCGAATTCCGAATTCCGAATTCCGAATTCGGCTTCACTGTTCTTTCTCCTCCGCACGGGCGCCAGCCCTGATATCCGGGGAGTTGCGGACAACAACCACCTTTTCGCCGACCTTGAGCCCTTCCAGGACCTCGGCGTAGCGCCAATTCCGGAGGCCGACCCCGATCTCCTTCTCGACCAGCAATCCGTCCTCCAGCACCAGGACCTTGCTGCCTTCAGCCACCGCCGAGGCCGGGATTCGCAAGGTGTTCTCCCGACGGTCGAGGATCAGCTCGACATCGGCCGAGGTGCCCGGAAGGACGCCCTCGATGGCGGCCGGGTCGGACAATTCGACCTCCACCTCGACGGTGCGATTCTGCTCCAGGACATCGAGCACATACGGGGCTACCCGTGCAACGCGCCCTTCGAAGGTCTGGTCCGGCCGCGAGTCCACGGTCACCCGAACCGCGAGGCCGGTGCTCAATCTTTCGGCATCGACCTCGTCAATCGGACCGCTGATATAGATCGAGGCCGGATCGAGAAGATCGATGACCGGCGGGATCGGCAGGCCCGGCGGCGATGGCATGATGTACTCGCCGATCTCGGTGCTGACCTCCGCAACCTTACCCGCAAAGGGTGCGCGAAGCTCGGTGAACTGAAGCTGTACCTCGGCGGCAATGACCCTCGATTCGGCCTGCCCGACCGATGCGCGGGCCGCAGAGCAGGCGGCGAGGGTCCGGTCGCGGTCGGTGCGCAGGATATCGAGATTCTGGTCACTAGCGATGCCCTGGGCGTGAAGCTTCTCGACACGCACGAGCTCCTTTTGCGCGAGCTCGGCCGCGAGACACGCTTCGTCCGCCTGCGCCCTCGCGGCATCGACCGCCGTTCGCGCTGAAACCAGCTCGGCCCGCTGAGCGCGACTGTCGAGCACGACCACGACCTCGTCGGCTTCCACCCGATCGCCCTCCCGATGCGGCAGGGCTACGACGAGACCTCCGATCTGGGGTGAGAGCTCGGCCCGCCGTCGAACCTTGACGGTGCCCGCACGGGTGTTGGTGACCGTCTCCTCCACCAGGCCCAGCTCGGCCTCCGCAGTCCGAACCTGGACGATCTCCGGGGCGAAGACCACGTAGCGGAAAACCACGAAGAGGGCCACCGCCGCGATTGCTGCGAGGATCCATCTGGATTTTTTCATGACAATGAATTCTACTCCGGCGACCCGCAGGGGTTGCGGAGAACCCGAGTGTTTTGAGCCATCGTCGAAACAGGCTACAGTTGCCCGTCCGCATTCTCTTCGGAGGGAGTACCCATGAGCGAGGAAAACGACAATATCCAGACCCCGGAAACTCCAGAAGAGAAGCCGTCCTGGCGGTTCCCGCGGACCTTCTGGACCGGCAACGCAGCCGAGCTCTGCGAGCGAGCCGCCTACTACGGTACCTTCATCGCACTTCGCACCTACCTGATTCGTGTGGTCGGCCTCGATGATGTTCAGGCCGGCGTGGTCGCGGGGCTCTTCGGCGGCTGGATCTACCTGGTGCCGTTCTTCACCGGCGCAGCCGCCGACCGGATGGGATTCCGTAAGGCCTTGATCTTGGCGTTCGCCCTTTTGACCGTCGGCTATGGGAGCCTCGGCGTCTTCCACACGCTCGGGCCTGTCCTCGTCGGCCTGGCCCTGATCGTCCTCGGCGGCGCGTTCGTCAAACCCGTGATCACCGGAACCGTCGCCAAGTCCTCGGACTCCATCAACCGCGCTCGCGCCTTTTCCATCTTTTACATGGTGGTCAACATCGGTTCCTTTACCGGCAAGACGGTGGTTGCCCCGATGCGGATTCAGATGGGCGTGGAGACCGTTCCGTACTTCTCCGCCGGCGCCTGTCTCTTTGCTCTTGTTCTCGTCATGCTCATCTACAGGCCGCCGGACGACAGTGACGCCCAGCCGAAAAACCTGCGCGAAACCCTCCAGGGCATGTGGATGGCGATGAGCAACATGCGCTTCCTCGCCCTGATTCTCATCACCGCCGGATTCTGGGCAATCCAGGGCCAGCTCTACGCCTCGATGCCTGACTACGTGTTGCGGATGGCCGGAGAAACCTACAAGCCGGAGTGGTACGCCAACGTCAACCCGCTGGTTGTCGTTCTCTTCGTGGTCGCCATCACCCAGCTCGTCCGCACCTGGAAGCCTCAGAATTCGATGCTGGTCGCGATGGGCCTGATTCCGCTGTCGTCCCTTTCAATGGCCTCCTCCTCGTGGTTCGACGGCAACGTCAACCTGTTTGGCATCGAGGTCCACCCGATCACTCTCATGATGGTGATCGGCATCGCCATTCAGGGCCTAGCCGAGTGCTTCCTGTCGCCCAAATGGCTCGAGTTCGCCTCCAAGCAGGCGCCTCGCGGAAAGGAAGGCGTCTTTCTGGGTTTTGCCCACGTCAACACGTTCTTTGCCTGGATGTTCGGCTTCATTTTCTCCGGCTACCTGCTCAAGACCTACTGCCCCGAACCGACGACCCTCGCGCCGGCAATCCAGAAGCAGCACGCCCTTGCTCTCGCCGGTCAGGCGCCGATGCCCGAGGTCTACGCCCACGCCAACTATCTGTGGTACGCCTATGCCGGAATCGGTCTGTTGTCGTTTTTCGCCCTGATTGTGTTCATCTGGGTAACAAACCGGATCGATGATGCGAGAACCGCAGAGGCGGATACTGCGTAGATTCTTGTGGGGGATCAGAGGATGATACAGCACCGCGCATTTACGGTTCTCACTGCCTGTGCCCTGTTTGTCGCTGCGTGCGGGGTGAACGCATCGATAGACATTGCTGACGGAGAGACCGTGACCGGCGGCAAGGCCACGGTCAACGGCAGCGTCCATATCGGAAGCGGCAGCAAGGTGCAGGGCGACTGCCAAACGGTCAATGGGCGTGTCACGGTGGGAGACGGCTCCGAGGTCGGCGGATTGCAGTCAGTCAATGGCTCGATCACGATCTCGCAGAACGTCTCAGTGGACGGGGACCTCGGAACGGTCAACGGTTCGATTCACGCCGCCGAGAACGTCGCGGTTGACGGAGAGATCGAGACCGTGAACGGCTCCGTGACCTGCAGCGCAGGGGGTTCGGTCAGGAAGGACATCTCGACCGTCAACGGCTCTATCCACTTGACGCGTACCGAGCTCGGCGGCGATATCACGACTGTCAACGGATCGGTGACGTTGGCCGATGGCTCGCGGGTGGCCGGCAGTGTCATCATCAAGGGCAGCTCGAGCGGTTTCGGCTCCAAATCCGCCATCGAAATCAGGATCTCTGACGGCTCGGTTGTCGAGGGAGACATCGTTGTCCGCGATAGCAAACGCAAGGTCACGGTAATTCTCTCGGGAGGCGGCCGAGTGGAGGGCGAGATCCGGGACGCAGAGCTGATCGAAGAGAGCTCCTGAGTTTGAATCGATTACCACTCATTCTGAAATAGCAATGGAGAAAAGGAGTAGAGGGGGCACAGGAGGGGGTCACCAACTGCCCTTTCTCCTCTTCTCCTCTTCTCCTCTTCTCCTTTTCCCCTTTTCTCCGCTGCTCCCCTGCTCAAACCGAAATGATCTGCCCGTTGACATCTTTCGCATTTCGGTAATAAAATGTATTACCGATTTCCGGAGGAACGCATGGCAACTCTTGGCGGCAAGCAGCAGATTGTGACCTTCAAGGCCGAGGAGGCACTGGTCGAGGCCATGGAAAAGATTGCGAATCGCTCGGAGTTCATCCGCTCGGCGATCCTCGCGGCCCTCGACGGGGTGTGCCCTCTATGCCACGGCACCGGCGTTTTGAACCCTCACCAACGGCGTCACTGGGAAGAGTTCAGCCGAACTCACCGGGTCGAACGATGTGAGCAGTGTGACGAGGGCAGGCTCGTTTGTGCCGCGTCAGAGGTTTGAGCGGAACCGTAGAGATGATTCGCCGAATCACACACCTCGGACTGCTCCTGCTGGCCTCTCTCGGAAGCACGGCCAATGCGGGTCAGGTCGTTTTCACCAGCATCCCACCGCAGGAATGGCTGGTCGCAAGCCTCGCCGGAGACCTCGTCCAGACCGAGGTTCTCCTACCGCCCGGAGCGTCACCGGCAACCTACGAACCCACGCCAAAACAGATGGCGGCCCTCGACAGGTCGCAGCTCTACCTGCAGATCGGCGTCCCGTTCGAGCATGCTCTGCTCGACAAGATCAGCAGCTTGATGCCCGACCTTCGGGTCGTCGACTGCCGGATGGGCGTGGAGCTCGAACCGATGGACAGCGGCGCGCAACATCACGGACCCGGCGCGACGGATCCACACATCTGGCTCGATCCAGAACGCATGAAGATCATCGGCAGAAACACGGCAATTGCCCTCGAGGGCCTGCTACCGGAAAAAACCTCGATAATTGAAGAGCGGCTTGACACCCTCATCGAAGACCTGGATGCAACCGACCGCAGGGTGGCCGCTGCCCTTGCTCCCCTCATCGGCCGCAGGGTGATCGTCTTTCACCCCGCGTTTGGCTATTTCACGCGGCGCTACGGCTTGATTCAGACAGCCATCGAGTTCGAGGGCAAGGCACCCTCGGCCAGGCGCCTCGCGTCGATCATCGAGGAGATGGACGCGTGGGAGGCACGCGCCCTCTTTTTCCAACCACAGTTCTCGAGGTCGAGCGCCGAGCGGGTGGCTCGGGCTCTCGGCTGCGAGATCATCGAGCTCGACCCTCTGGCCGGCAACTACCTCACGAACCTGGAGCACATGGCACGCCAAATTGCAGGAGCGCTCGGGTGACCGAGCACCAGAATCCTCCCGTGGTCGAGATCCGCGACCTCGGCTATCGCTACGACGGCGGCCCCCCGGTGCTCGAGGATGTCAACCTCGAGATCGCGTCCGGCGATTTCGCCAGTGTCATCGGACCCAACGGCGGCGGCAAGACGACCCTGGTCAAGCTGATCGTCGGCCTGCTCACGCCGACCACGGGGCGGGTGAGAGTCTTCGGTGTATCGCCGCACAGGGCGAGTCCCAGAATCGGCTACATGCCGCAGCACGCCATGATGGATCCCCGCTTCCCCGTCAGGGCAATCGATGTCGTCCTGATGGGCCGCCTCGGCATCGGAAGAATTTTCGGCAGGTTCGGTCGCGAGGACCGAGCCGCCGCCATCGCGGCGCTTCGCACCGTCGGTCTCGAGGACTCCGGCAATCGGCCATTTTCGGATCTTTCGGGCGGACAGCGACAACGTGTGCTGCTCGCGCGAGCGCTCGCCACAGACCCGGAGCTGCTGCTGCTCGACGAGCCCGCCGCCGGACTTGATCACAAGGTCGAGCAGGACTTCTTCGATCTTCTTCAGGAGCTCAACCAACGCCTCACCATCATCCTCGTGACCCACGATCTCGGTTTCGTCGCGGGCTTCGTCCGCACAGTGATCTGCGTGCACGGACAGGTCGACATTCACACCACCGCGGAGCTCGACGGCCGCACCATATCCGAGATCTACGACGGCGACGTGCGCATGGTGCAGCATGGCCTCCGGAGCGAGCACTGATGGAATTCCTCAACGCGGTGCTCGATTTTCAGTTCCTCCGCCACGCATTGGTAGCCGGCGCCCTCGCCGGAATTGCCTGTGGTGTCGTGGGATCGTACGTCGTCGTTCGCCGCATCACCTACATCGCCGGCGCCATCGCCCACTGCGTCCTCGCCGGGCTCGGTGTCGCCCGCTGGCTCAGCGTCGCCCGCGGCTGGCCGGTCTCACCGGCCCAGGGAGCGGTGGTGGCGGCGGTTGGGGCCGCACTCATCATCGGGATCGTGAGCCTCAAGGCCCGGGAACGGGAGGACACGATCATCGGCGCCGTGTGGGCTATCGGCATGGCCGTGGGCATTCTTTTCATCGCGATGACGCCGGGTTACCACGAGGACCTCATGTCCTATCTCTTCGGCAACATTCTTCTGATCGGCGGCGGAGATTTGTGGGCCATGGCGATCCTCGACGTCGTCATTCTGGTTGTCGCTCTGGGTCTCTATCCTCAGCTCGAGGCCGTGTGTTTTGACGAGGAGTTCGCCCGCCTGCGAGGCCTCAATGTAGAAATCTACGTCCTCGTACTGCTCGTACTGACCGCCCTGACGGTGGTTCTCCTGGTCAGCGTTGTCGGAATCGTGCTCGTGATCGCCCTCCTCACCCTGCCGCCCGCGATCGCCGGCCAGTTCACGACCACCCTGCGCAGCATGATGGCTCTTGCCTCAGTGCTCGCAGTCTCGTTCACCACGGCCGGCCTCGCCGTGAGCTACTCCCCCGACCTCCCCGCAGGCGCAACGACCATCGTCATCGCCGGTGGCGCTTACCTCGGTTCACTTCTCCTCAAGCGTGTCGTCACCGCATTTCGTGCCTGAGACCGACCCGTCGACAGCGTCAAACATCTGTCAATCAGGGGCTTAAGGAGCGAACACGGCTATAATACCTGCGCAGGCCGTGAGCGGCCGGGAGGAAATTCAATGCAAACCCAGCCAATATGGAAGTCCGCGATCATGACCGCGACGCTGATGGTGGTGTCCACTGCGTGGGCACCTGCCGAAGCCGGGGAACGTTGCTGTTTCAACAACTTCAGATACTCGGGCGGGTGCATGGTCGTCACCGGCGGTGACGAAACCTGCGGCGATGTTCTGGCGTATCTCAACGACTTCAACAGCGTGGGCAGGTACTACTGCGACAACACGATGATCCGGGGTGGATGGTCGCTCAGCGACTGCGGAAATCCAGCCATGAATACGCAACCGAACGTCATCCCTGAAGCCGCGCAACCCGCGCCGCCATCCACGATGAAGCCGGTCAATCCTACGATCACCGAACCCCAGACCGCACCGGCGGCACAGGCGCCAAGTCTGATGCAGGTATCGGCGCCGCTCGAGGTCCGGGTCGCCTCGGACGTCGGTTCGGACAGTCACGGCGCGGGTCAGACGGTGACCGGAACGCTCGAGGAAGACCTGGTTTCCGGCGACACCGTTATCGCCCCGGCCGGCAGCGAGGTCCTCTTCCGCATCGTTCCCACGAGCTATTGGGAGGACGGCGCCGGGGACGCGTTCGAGATCCAGGCGACTGCAATCAAAGCCGGTGACGAGGTCATTCCGATCAGCGCGGTCGCCGTCGGCACCTCGGGCGCCGAGCTCAATATTCCCGAAGGTTCACTGGTGAGCTTCGAGACGAGAGCGGCCGACCAATACGCGGCGGAAGAAAAAGCCCTCGCGTCCTTCACCGACATGTGGATGAAGGCATTCAACACGCAGGATATCGATTCGATGACCGCCCTCCACGCTGAGGACGCCGTTTTGTTGCCACCCGATGCGCCGGCGGTTTTCGGCCGCGATGGGATCCGCTCCGCATACGTCGACCTATTTGCGGCAGGCTTCGCCATCGAACTCGAGGACCTCGAGATCAAGGTCAGCGGCAACCTCGGGTACAAGGCCGGCCGCTACCGCATGACCGACAAGACGGGCTCGCTGGTCGACCGTGGAAAGTACATCGACATCTGGTCGAAGAAAGACGGGCAGTGGCTCTTGCACCGCGACATCTGGAACAGCAGCATGCAGAAGACCACCGACATCGAATAGAGTCGCATTCAGAATCATTGTTCGAGGGGCCTTCGGGCCCCCCTACTTTTTTTTCGTCGCTTGGGGCTTGGGGCTTGAGGCCTGCGGGTCCGCTACAATGCCGTCTGCCAACAGCACCTAATCGAACGTCAACTCCGGACACGGGGGCACCATCATGATGATCACCACAAACGGGCCCGCGACATTGCCGCGGTGTGTGGGCTTCACCCTGCTCATTATCGCCGCCTGTACCATGAATCCTGCGACCGGGAGTCGTCAGCTCACTCTGCTGTCCGAGGCGCAGGAGATCGAGATCGGAGCTCGTACCCACCCGGAGGTCCTGGCGTCTTTCGGCACCTATGATGATCCCGAGTGGCAGGCTTACGTACAGCAGCTCGGATCGACGATCGCGGCGACCTCGGAACGGCCGGAGCTGGAATGGACCTTCACCGTCCTCGACGACCCGGTGGTCAATGCGATGGCGCTCCCCGGTGGGTACATCTACGTCAACCGGGGCATTCTCGCCCACTTCAATTCAGAGGCCGAGCTGGCGTCGGTGCTCGGCCACGAGATCGGGCATGTCACCGCGCGCCATTCGGTCGAGCAGATCAGCCGGGCTCAAATCGCGCAGCTCGGTGTCGGGATCGCCGCGATCGCAAGCTCCGACTTCCGCGATTTGGCCGGTCTCGCAAATCAGAGCGTCGCTCTCCTCTTCCTGAAGTTCGGTCGCGACGATGAAAATCAGTCGGACGCGCTCGGCCTCCGCTATATGACCCGAGCCGGCTACGATCCGCGCGAGATGCCAAAGGTCTTCTCGACGCTGGATCGGGTATCGACGTCTCATGGCCTGCGGGCAACGCCGCAATGGCTGTCCACTCACCCTGATCCGGGGAACCGGATCGAGAACATTGATGCCCTGATCGACCGGTTGCCTTCTGAGCAGCGACACGGCACGATCGGCCGCGAACCCTACCTTCGACGCCTCGTCGGAATGGTCTACGCCGACGATCCGCGCCAGGGATACACGATCGGCCACACCTACTACCATCCCGAGCTCGCGTTCAAGATCGAGTTCCCCGAACAGTGGCGGATCATCAACCAGCGGCAGGCTGTCGGGGCTCTGAGCCCCGGCCGCGATGCAGTCGTTGTCTTGACCCTCTCCGGAGAGGAATCGCCGCAGGCGGCGTACGAGGCTTTCTTTGCCCAGGAAGGCGTCCAACGCGGTCCGAGCGACGGGCGCGGGCTCTACTCTTTTCAGAGTGTCGACAGCCAGACCCAGCAAATCCGCTCCCAAGGTCTTATCGGCTTCGTCTCGCACGGCGGCAGAATCTACCAGCTGATGGGTTACACGGGCGGCGATCTGTGGGTTAGCTACGCCGACACCATGCAACGGAGCCTATCCAGCTTTGCAGAGGTGACGAATCGTCGCTACCTCGAGGTCACGCCCGCATCGATAGACGTGGTCGAGCTCCCGCAGAACATGACCCTGACCGAGTTTGCCCGGCGCTATCCCTCGACCGTCGAGGTCGAGGAGTTGGCGACCATCAACGCGGTTCGCGCGGACACGGTTTTGGAGAAGGGACAGCTGGTGAAGCGGATCGTCGGGGGAGAGTTGCCAACCAATTGAGAGTGTAGAGATGAGAGGTGAGAATTCCGGCCCCCCGGGTTTGCGGGGGCGCCTCTCAACTCTCAACTCTCAACTCTGAACTCTCAACAACTCTTGGTTTCCGCAGAACCCACAGATAGGTCGGAAACGCCCAGTACGCGAACGTCAAGGTCGCGTTGGCCGCCCTTTGCGTGAGAGAGCCCGGTACAACCATGTCGGTCGCTTCGAATCGCCACGGATCGCGAACTACCTCCCCGGTGTAGTCGGTCACGTCGAAGCTCTGCACAAGACGTCTGAGTCCCTCGAGAGTGCGGTGGGTTTCGTAACGTTGCTGACCCCGCCCCGAAAATCGAACATAGAGATCTGCGATCGGTTTCGGAAACACCGTGACGAGTGGGAGGTTGTAGTGGCCGTCCCAGATCCGGAGCCTGTTCTCCGCAGCGAAATAACACATGCCTCCGGGGCGCAGCACACGGTAGATCTCATTCAGCATCCTTTGGGCGTCGGGCACGTGCTCGTAAATATGCGTGCACGTCACGAGATCGAACTCATTCTGCGCGAACGGCAGGTCCATCGAATCGCCGACCCGATAGCTGAGGTTGTCGGCGCAACGGTTCCGGATCGCCCACTCGATGGCGCCGTCGTCGATATCGATGCCAACGACCTGGCCGAAGTACTCCGCATAGTGACGGGTCAGGATGCCGGTCGAACAGCCGATGTCGAGAAGGCGAGTCTGACCGGCTTCGATGCCGTCACATCGGAGGGCATCGAGCAGGATCGCAACCGTCTTTCGCGCCTTCTGGAGGCGCCCCGGTTCGTCGAACATCGTCTCGGGATGAAGCGCGGAGAAATCTCGTTGATACTCCGCTCCATCGTGGATGTTTCGGGAATCGTCTACCACAGACCGGGTTCTCCGTCGTACGCCAATACTACATCGAGCCCCGCAACCTCACCGGCCGAGATTCACGCGTCGACGTGAGGCCGCTCGAGGCGAGTCATGAGCTCGAGGAAATCGGTATCCCCGACCGCCTCGAATCCGGCGTCACGAAAGCGCGAAACGATGTCGTCGACGACCAGCTCGACCGGCCGCTGACGAATCTCGTGGCCCTCCGGAAGAAAGGCCGCGATAACATCTCCCAATCGGATATCGCCGAGCGACCTGGCAGGCACGATACCCTCTTCGCCGGAACCAACCGCGACTCTTCGGGCAAGGCCTTCGGTCACGAGGCGATCTATGTGGCTGTCCACAGACCCCGTGGCCAGCATGAAACGGCGGGAGAGTTCGTCCGATGTCGGTGGGTCTCTCCCATCTTTGAATCGCTGCGCGATCAACAAGAAAAGCTGAAGCCCGGTCGGCATGCGGTCACAGCCATCAAGATCACCCGCCGCTTGGTTCCGAATCAGGGCCGCGAAGTGTTGGTGGACGAATGCAATCTCCAGTCCCAGAAGTACGATGATCCAGGTTATGTAGAGCCAGATCAGGAAAATGGGAATCACGGCCAGCGACCCGAAGATCGTCGAGTAACGGACCGACTGCCCGACAGAGTTGGCGAATACGTGCTTCCCCAGCTCCCAGAGGATGCTGCCGATCAGGGCGCCTAGCGCCGCGCTCTTGATCTGGACCCTGGTGTATGGAATCACCCTGTACATCAGCCAGAACGCGAGGAACGAGAGAGAGAGTGGAAAGAGCCACGAACCCAGCGTTTCGAGCATCCCCGGGTCGAAGGGCACGTCACTGAGGATCGCCGCCTTGATACGGGCCGACATGGTGATGCTCGTACCGAGCAGGAGAGTGCCGAAGACCAGCACCGAGGTATACGACGTGAGCTTCGAGATGAGCTTCCGCCGGGTGGTGACGTGCCAGATCTGGTTGAAGTTCGATTCAATATTGTCGAGCAGGAGAATCGAGGCCAGAATGAGGAACAGGAAGCCGATCAACCCCATCCTGCTCGCGCTTTCGGCAGACTGGTTGAGGTATTGGAGAATCACCTCGTGGCTCGTCGGCAATAACTGGCTGAAGAGGAAATCCTGAACGTACTGCTTGACGTCGTCGAAAGCACCAAAGGCCGAGAAGAGGGCGAAAGCAACCGCTACCAACGGCACTGCGGCAAGCAGCGACGAGTAGGCCAGCCCCGAGGCCCTGATGATCACCTTGTCGCGTTGCAGCTCGCGCCAGGTTGCCTTCACGAACTGCACGGTCCGGATCACCGCCTGCTCCCACTTCGGGAGCGCGCGAAGATCAAGGCGGTTCATATGGCCGGCAAATCGCATGATTCTCCAGAGTCCAATGATAGTCGAATCCTGAAACCGAGACGTTCCGGTAGAATGCACCAATCGTGAAATCTTCGAAAAGACAGGAGGTCCGTCATGAAAACCCTTCGAGTATCAGTGGTCGCGTTGGCCTGTGCTCTGTGCCTCACCGGAGTCAGCTTCGGTGCCGACAGCGAAACGAGCACCAGCGCCGAGCAGCAGGAGCCGTGCTGCTTCGAGAACCCGCGTTTCAGTGGCGTATGCAAGGTCACCCCCGGGCCCGACGAGACCTGTGCCGACATCCTCGCCTACCTCAACAATCCGAACAGCGCCGGCAGGACCTACTGCGGCAACACGAAGGTCCGAGGTGGCTGGACGCAGGTCCAATGCGAGCAGCCGTCGACGACGACCGACTCTGATCACGAGACCAGCCGGAAGTGAAGAACGGGCGCCGACATGAACATTCCCACGACGGTCTTGATACCAGCAGCGCTGGTTCTCGTACCGACTTTCAGTGAGGCGGCCGACCCGCCGACGATTGCCGAGCTCTTTCTCCGGGTCAACCCCGCCGTGGTCGAGATCGCCACCGTCGAACAGGTGGCCGCCGGCCAGGGAACCGAGGCGAAGGTCGCCGCGGGCAGTCTCGGCTCGGGTTTCCTGGTCTCCTCCAACGGCCAGATCATGACCGCCGCTCACGTCGTGCAGGTCGCGGACAAGGTGTCGGTGCGGTTCGTCACCGGTGACGTCGTAACGGCCAGGGTCGTCGCCTCCGACCCCGGGTCCGACGTCGCGCTGATTCAGGCCGACTCCCTCCCGGCTGGCATCGAGCCGGTGGTTCTCGGCGATTCGAACACCGCCGCAGTCGGTGACCAGGTGTTCGTCATCGGCGCACCATACGGCATAGCGCATACGCTGACGGTCGGGCACGTCAGCGCCCGAAGGACTCCCAAGCAGCTCTTCGGCGGTCTCGAACCGGTCGAGATCCTGCAGACAGACGCGGCCATCAACCAGGGCAACTCGGGTGGCCCGATGTTCAATATGCGCGGCCAGGCAATCGGTATCGTCAGCCACATCCTCTCATCGAGTGGGGGCTTTCAGGGCCTCGGTTTTGTCGTCACCTCGAACCTCGCACGGCTGGTGCTGCTCGATGACCCGACACCGTGGACCGGCCTCGACGGCGTCCTGATCGAAGGGTCGATCGCGCGCGCCCTCAATCTTCCGCAGGGCGCCGGGATATTGGTCGAAGCTGTTGCCGCCGGTTCACCGGCCTCCGCCATCGGACTCCGCGCCGGGTCGCTCAGTGCGCAGATCGGAGGAGAGCCCTTGACCCTTGGCGGCGACGTGATTCTGTCGATCAATGGCATCGTCATCGGCAGCCCCGATTTCGGCCACAGAATCGACGAGACGAACCGGAACCTCGAAGCAGATGATTCGTTCACCCTCAGGGTGCTGCGCGACGGTGCCGAGATCGAGCTCAAACGAACGGTGTCGGCACTCGGACTGGAATACTGAGCCACGAAATACGAACCCTGCACAACGGGTTTCCTTGAGACAGACACTGATTCGACTTCAGGAGGAGTCCATGAAGAGAAAAGCTCTCGCAACTTTCGCCGCTGTCGTCATCCTCGGCCTCACCGTTACAGCCGGTGCTCACTGCCAGATTCCGTGCGGGATCTACGACGACGAGCTCCGGGTGCAACTCATCGAGGAACACATCAGCACGATCGAAAAATCCATGAATCAGATCAACACCCTGGGCGCCGCAGAACCAGTCAACTACAACCAGCTGGTTCGCTGGGTCGACAACAAAGAGCACCACGCACAGGAAATTCAGGACATCGTCACGGCCTACTTCATGGCGCAACGGATCAAGCCGCCGGAGAACCATGGAGATGAAGAGGCCAACACGATCTACATGCACCGCCTCGCCCTGCTCCACCACATTCAGATCCACGCCATGAAGGCCAAGCAGAGCACCGACCTCGAGCAGGTCAAGACTCTCCGCAGTCTGGTCGCCGAGTTCCGCAAAGCGTACTTTGGCGAAGAGGGCAAGCACGAGCACTAGCACGAATTCGGAATTCGGAGTTCGGAATTCCCATCCACCCTCCCCGTGTGGTCGATGTTCCGGGTGGGTGGGCGGCATTCCTAATTCCTAATTCAGAATTCCTAACTCGCTATTCGTGACGTGATTC
>JAJDNM010000081.1 GCA_022340665.1 Acidobacteriota bacterium
GATGCCCGCGCGCGGGACACGTCGACCCAACGATTCGTCAACCTGACGATCGCGGACAACACGCTGACGGGGATCGTCGTGCAGCCCTCCGGAGGCGGTACGGCATCGCTGTACAACTCGATTTCCTACGGCAACGGTACCGACGCGTACGTGGATGCAGGTGTTGCGACCGGCAACAACCTCATCGGCACCGATCCACTATGGGTGTCTCCCGGCGCGCCCCACTTCAACTACCACCTCGACGCGGGTTCACCGGCGCTCGACGCCGGCGACAACGCTCCGCCGGGCGGTCTCGGTACGCTCGACCTCGACGGCCGGCCGCGGATCGAGAACGCCATCGTCGACCTCGGCTGCTTCGAGGGCGCCGGTCTGATTTTCTGGGACGATTTCGAAGGTGGTGGAACCGGCGAGTGGTCGAGCGAAGTGCCGTGACCGGGATAACCTGACACGCAGGAATTTGCATTGAACTGCCGCATCTGTTTGGTCGTGACCGCCATCGTCCTTTTGGCGATCGGCTGCGGCAAACCCGAGAGCAGGTGCCCGCCGACGGCAGTCGGGTCGTGGCGTGCGGATGGCAAGCCCGAGATCTACGCCGGGGACGATCTCTTCATCTACATCAACGGAGGGGCGGAGGTCTACCATGAGTACGGGTTCGTGCGGGCCGCCGTCCAGCGGTACCTTCGGGGCGAGGACACCGTTACGGCAGAGATCTATTCGATGGACGGTAACGCCTACGGCATCTACAGCTTCGCCCGGTCCGCAAGCGGACAGTCAGTCGAGCTCGGTGACGGAGCGACTTCCGCCGACCACTACCTGCACGTGTGGAGCGGGCCGGACCTGGCGGTGATCACCGCCGATACCGAGTTCGAGGATCGCGATGATGCGGTACTGGAGATCGCCACCGCCATCGCCGGGTGCCTGCAGCCGGGCGGGGTCGAGCCGGATCTCGTCAGGCAGCTACCGATGGAGGGCCGGACGGCCGGCTCGGAGGTCTATTTCACCGGTCGGCTCGCGTTTCTCAACGTGGCGCGACCGGCCGCATCGCTGTTTGTCGGCTACGACGAAGGCGCCGCGGCAGACTATGCGTCCGGCGAACAGATCGTGCTGTTGCGATTCAACGACGAGGCGGCTGCGACTCGGGCGCTCGAGGCTGCAAGGCAGTCGTGCGCCGAGTCGGACTGTTCGGTGGTCGACAGCGAGAGTGGCGGCGTCACGGTGCTCGAATCCGGAAGACACCGCATTCTCGTGAGCCGCTTCGGGAACGGCATAACTCTTCGCGTGCAACGGGAGGAACCATGAGCGACACGAATAAGGATCATGGGATTACACGGCGCGAGTTCGTCGCCACCGGTGCGGCTGCCGGCACCCTTCTCGCTACCGGCGTGGGATTCGGCGAGGCGGACAATCTGCCGCCCGATCTGGTGGTGGCGCACGGGCCGGATGTGGCCAAGAACACCCTCGCGGTGATCGAGGGCCACGGCGGTATGGGCGCATTCGTCAAACCCGGGCAGATCGTCAACATCCTGCCCAACGCCCAGGGCTCCCACCCCGGGACGTCGACCGATCCGGTCCTGATCAAGACGGTCGTCGACCAGTGCCTCGGTGCCGGCGCCAAGGAGGTCCGCTGGCTGACCTGGCAGTCCGGGAAGTACTTCGAACGGAGCAACATCGCCAGGCTGGTCGAGGGGAGCGGCGCAAAGTTCATTCAGGTCGACAGCAACGACGAGAGTCTGTGGGACACCTTCGAGGTGCCGAACGGCGTCGCGTTGGAAAAAATACGCGTGTTCAAGGTCCTCGATGAGTGCGACGTCTTCATCAACATGCCGATCATCAAGGACCACATCGGCTCGCGGTTCACCGGCTCGCTCAAAAACTATATGGGCGCCTCGCATCCGACCGATAACCGCCTCTTCCATCCCACCTTCGAGGGCGAGGACCTCACGCGCATGGAACAGTGCATCGCGGACCTCAACACTGTGGTCCGGAAGCCAGACCTGATCGTCGCCGACGCGATGACGATCCTCACCAGCAAGGGCCCGTTCGGTCCGGGGGACGTCGACAAACCCAACAAGGTCATCGCCGGGAAAGACCGGGTGGCCCTCGACGCCTACGGCGCGACCCTGCTCGGGCTCGAGGGGAGTGAGGTCTCGATGATCGTCAACGCCCACGAGCTCGGCCTCGGCGAGATCGACGTCGGCAAGGTGAGGATTCGCGAGATCGAGGTGGCCTGAGCCGCGAAAACCGCACGAGTGGAGGCCGGTTCAGCGGCTATGGATCATTCTTCTCGTGTCTGTCAGTCGCTCCGCCGGGATTCATGCCCTCGATGGCGACTACCCGATCCTTCTCTTTGATGAATCTGATTCTGAAATTCTTGCTCTCGTCGAACATGAACCTATCGTCGGACATCGGGATCATCTTCATCTTTGGTCGCTCTTCGCGCTGGTAGATGAGAGAGCCGTCTTCCAGCGTGATCTTCCTGGGCCCGTAGGTTCCCACGAAAGATCGCGAGGTCACCTCGTCGAGCGTCACCGGGTGGAGGGTGGCTTCGTAGGTCTCGTGGTACCACTCGTGGAAGGCCTTGATGTGTGGCGGGTTTTCCATCTCCGCAAGATGCTCGCTGGCCATCGCCAACGCCGTCTCCAGGGCCAGGTCCCGATCGACTTTGACATCGGGCTCCACCCCGATCTCTTCCCAATTCTTCTGGGTGATGGGGTTGACCGCGCGCGCGAACGGCAGGCTCATCATGAACCTGTCGGTGAGGATGACGAACTTGTTGTCGTGGGCGCCGCCGCCGGTGGTTTCGCCGACGATGACCGCCCGATCTAGGTGCTTGAGGTTGTAGGCAAACTCCTCGGCGGCCGAGAACGTGTTTTCGCTGGTGAGCACCCAGACGTCAGCCTCTACCAGCCTCTGTCCGGGGAGGTACGTGTACGTCCAGTATTGAGTGAGCTTTGCCTCGTCACGATAGGTGAACGAGTTGAGGTGTTTGCGCGGATTCTCGAGCAGGTAACTGCAAAGAAACTGGACCATCTCCGGGGAGCCACCCCCGTTGGCCCTGAGATCGATAATGAGTGCGTCGGCGTTGGCGAGGACGCTCATCGCCCCGATGGCGACGGCGTATGCGTCTTCGTCGTAGCTGAACGAGTCAAGTCGTAGATAGCCGATGTTGCCGTCGAGGATCTCGATCTCGCGGAATCCGTAGTTGCGGGTACGGTTTCGCCACTCCCTACGCTCGATCGCCTCCTGGTCGAGCTCCTCGCGTCCCCGCTCTCCGCGGACCCAGTCGGGGTCGAATCGAACCGAGAGATGCCGGTCCCTGTGAATCGATTCGAGGTCGCCAGTGACCGCCCGGGCGAACTCGGAAGGGTCTTCAATGGTGTCGTATGTACCGGATTCGAGGTTTTGTCGGAGCAGGCGGACGTACCGCCCGGTGACGTCGGGAAAGATGTACTCGCGTTCCAGATGCGCACACACGGCATCAATCACGGCCCTTTTCTCAACGCTGTCGAGCGCTACCTCCGGCTCTTCCTGACCGAACAGGGAAAAAGGAACCAGAAGCAACAGAATTGCGACACCAGCGAATTTCTTCATGGTATGAGTCCCTTCCGTCGAAACTTCGGACGGCGGCCCGTGTATCGGGGTTGCACCGTATCGAAATACGTCGAACCACGGGTTTCGTTTTCTCCGAAACAGGGATTCTGTTTGTTCGACAAACTGTCGCAATTGGCTCGAATCTGTGATCAGAGACACCAATGAGATAATCGGGCCCTGATCGAGATACGTTATTCTCTCCGGCTGAGAATCGAGGTCAGAAGATGGTCAGAGGAAGCAAAGGGATGAAATTGGGCTCGACGCGATCCGAAAGGTCTGGCAAGACGAGGTTCGTCTTGGTGCTGCTGCTGGCGCTCGGTCTCGCGTTCGGAGCTTGGTACCTGTTGCGAGTCGGGCCGGCCCCACAGGTCGACCTGGTGAATGAACGGCCGGCGGTGGGCAGGCCGCAGAAGGTGACCGCGCTGTTCAGCGAGCCCGAGGTCGGCCTCGGCACCGTGCGGCTCGAGCTGATCCAGGGAGATCGCACCGAAATCCTTGCCGAGGAAGTCTTCGATCCAGGATCTGGAATCCCGTTCATCGGCGAGGAAGGAACCGAGCAGGCTTTGCTCGAGGCGACGGTGGGAACCGACACTTTCGATTGGCTTGCAGAGGGAGAGGTTGTTCTCAGAGCCACCGCCGAGCGGTCGTCGGGACCTCTCAGGCGGCCGGCGCCGGCGATCAACGAACGCACGCTTCCGGTTCGAACTCGGCCGCCGAGGCTCGAGGTGGTATCCACCCAGCACTACGGCCGCCAGGGCGGGAGTGGTGCCATCGTCTACCGTGTCGGCGAGCACGTCGTACGATCGGGTGTCCGGGCCGGACAGGTAGAATCCCCCGGGTCTGCGCTGCCGAACGGCGGCTCCAACGACCGATTCGCCCTGTACTCTCTTCCATGGAACGTGGCCGATGATTCCGAGATCCGTGTCTTCGCTGAAGACGACGCCGGCAACCGCACGGAACAGCCTTTCCTCGATATCTTCAAGGCGACGCAGGCTCGCACGGACACCATCCGGCTGAACGATACATTCTTCAAGAGGGTGGTGCCTGCGATCGCCGGCCAGACCCAGGGGTTTGACGTCAGCGGCTCGCTGCTCGATCAGTTCCTCCGCATCAACGGCGATCTGCGCCGAACGGAGCTGGGTCGGGTTGCGGATCTCAGCCGGGCCAGCGAGTCGGCCTTTCTGTGGTCCGGCGCCTTCCTGCAGATGCCGAATTCGGCCCGCAGGGCCAACTTCGCGGAGACCAGAACCTACATATACGAGGACCGCGAGGTGGACCGGCAGACGCACCTCGGCCTCGACCTGGCCTCCACTGCCCGCGCCCCGGTGCCTGCGCCAAACTCCGGCCGGGTAGTTTTCGCCGGCTGGATGAGCCTCTACGGGAACGCGGTGATCATCGACCACGGATACGGATTGCTCTCGCTGTGCGGTCACATGTCGACGATCGACGTGACCGCCGGCGATGCGGTCGCCAAGGGTGACCGTATCGGGACGAGCGGCGCGACCGGCATGGCCGGCGGTGACCACCTCCACCTGGAAATATTCGTTCACGGCCAATCGGTGGATCCGATGGAGTGGCTGGACGCCAAGTGGATCAGGGACAACCTGGCG
Source organism: Acidobacteriota bacterium (assembly GCA_022340665.1). Lineage (NCBI taxonomy): Bacteria > Pseudomonadati > Acidobacteriota > Acidobacteriota bacterium. Next base: position 5,202 of record JAJDNM010000081.1, read on the forward strand.
ACCAAGCTCGATGTGCCGATTCAGTAGCCGGGAGCGACGCGCCCGGATCCGGAATCAGTGGGGAAGCGATGACGGCTCGATCTTCTTCGCGTAGATCAGGTCGATTGACGCATCGACGACGCCCGTGTTCCTCACCTCGAATAGGACCCCTGCCGGGACGAAAGACATCTCTCCGGCGTGTAAGGGGATATTCCACCCGTCCGCCCGATTGACCGCGACCTTGCCTTTGTGGCACAGGACCATCCACCGGTTCCCGCCCGTGCTCGGGCGCGGGACGACCTCTCCCGGGGCGACGCTGCGCCGGTCGATTCCAAACGCCTCTGCCTCGAAACCCATCATTCCGAGATCAACCCGGTTGCCGGAGCCAATCCTGATCGGAGCCGGAGGGGGAGGCTTCGATCTCGAACCTCCGAGACGCACGCCGCGGGCGTCCATTCGAAACGCGAGCGAGAAAAACGGCACCTGGACCCCGGGACGGAAGGAGTGATGCTGCCAGTGTTCGACCCTCGCGTGCGGGTAGATCTTCTGGTAGAAACGCCCCTCCACGACCGCCTCGAGCCCCGCGCAGTCGAGAGGAAACGTGTGCACGAGCCCGGGAAAGTTGACCACGATCCCTTCGCCGCCGCCAGTCGGTACCACCTCGATGAAGCAGCCCTCCTCGTTGCAGACCGACGCGACCCGTCCCTCGATCCGCACCTCCCGGTCGTGGAAAGCCGCGGGGTTCTCGAGGATCTCGCCGATCGGCGTCGCCTCGTCGATCTTCAAGGGTTCGCCGAGGTGCAGCCAGTTGTCTTCGGCTGTCGACACCGTTGCAGTCAACACCAGCGCCACCGTGACCAGGATTCTCTGGAAGCTGCTCATCCTGCTGTCCCCCCTGCATCGCGCCCTCGCATCCCCGACATCGTAGCGCGTGTTCACGAAAAGAAAGAGACGAATCGTGACCATTCCCTCATTTCGACACTTTTGGGCGCTACACACGACGGAGTGGTCGTAGGGCGGACCCTTGATATCGTCTGGACGGTTGCTCATTGCCCGACCGGCTGCTGTCTGCGAAGAGGTTTTGGACGAGTCTTGCTGCCATTCCAGCACCGCCCTCTCGCGGGTGGCGCGTTTTTTGAATTCGCAGAGGGCGCCATCTGTGAGATGATTTTGACGGTTCGCGAGAGTGGCGCCGAAGAGGGTCAAATGAGCTCAAAGAACCTGCTGACTTTGATCGTTTTTCTGGCGGTGATTTTCCTGGTCCTCGTGCCGTACGTGCAATTCGTGGTTCAAAGGCAGGGGCTCGATGCCGATCTCGCCAGGATTTCTCTGGACTACTCGACCATGGGCCGTGCGAAGTTCGAGGAGAGGGTCCACCAGATTTGCCGCAAGGCCGGCCTCAGTCCCGGGAGCTATGAGGTGGATATCGTGGAAGACACGAACGCCAAGCGGGTTTCGGTGGAGATTCGCTACGAGGCGGAGTTCAAGATCTTCTTCTTTCCGCGAACCGAGGAAGTGGTCCTGCGGAACGAGTTCAATATCCTCGATCTTTAGGAGCAGGAACCGGGTTTCCGACCATCCGAACGTCCACCTCCAGGTTTAGTAATTGCGTTACTCGCCGGTTTCCCCTGGAAGAACGGTGATGATGACCACCTCGTCGGTTGATTCCATCGTGGCTCCGTCGAAGGAAAGGGACAGCCCGTCGGCCTCGATTGTCACGGCTGTTTCCCCACGCTCGATCACCGGCTTTCCCGAAAACCCCGAGATGGCGATCTGCCGGTAGCCGTCGAGGAATGGATGCTCACCTGCAGGGCTGGTCAGGGCGATGAGGCCATCCAGCGACCGGCGCACGAAGTGGGGATTTTCGAATCGTAGTTGACCGCGCGGGTGCGAGGTGGTCAAGAGGTGCGACTGCAGAGCTTCTCCCCGGTCGAGCACCTCGACCGCCATGGGATCGAAGCGTTCGAAGCTCAACCGCTCATTCTCGTCGGCCAGGCGGATGACGATTCGTGTGCCGCGCGAGTTGAAATCCTCGTAGAGCTCGGCTCTTTTGGCCGAAAGTCCGGCGATGGCGGCGTTAGCGCGATCGGCGATCTCGGTGCGTTCCTCGTCGGAAAAGGTGGCTACAGGTGGATTCAGGGGAGTCAGGGCCGAGCCGAGGAGCTCGGCAAATGTGGTCTCCGGCTCGGCATCGAGCTCCTGTTTCCACGATGGAGCGAGCCGGTCGAGAATCACCGAGATCGCTGCGCCGGTCTCGTAACACCTCCAGCGGATGCCTTTCGGCCCTCGGTCCTCCAGGAGGCGTACGGTTTCGTTGGCGGTGCCGATCGTCGATCTCCCCATGTAGACCGCAGTCCCCTCCTGTAGTTCGAGCGCGGTCTCGTAGGTGCGGTGCTCCTCGCTCAGTTTCGCCTGGCGATTGCTGCGGATCGCGAGCGCCGCCGCCGCCCACGAGGCCGCTGCCGAGTCCGATTCGGCCTGCATGGCGCGCGCCAGCGCCTCCTCCTCGAAGAGCAGCTGGCGGTAATTTTCGAGATCGTCCATCGGATAGCTGTAACGCCACATCTCGTTCGGACGCCAGCTGGGATGGAGCGGTTTGGAATGGAGATGGAACACCTCGTGAAAAAGGATGTGAGCCTCGTACTCGGCGGCTCGCCCGGGCTCGATGGTCAGCAGGAGGGTCGCGGTGCGGATTCCGCCGATGTCGGCGTTCGAGTTCCAGCGCATGGCGGGATGTCTGCCCGCAGACACCCAGACGTCCTCGTGTTCCGGCAGCGGCTGAAACTCCTCCGGCGGGCTCGGGTGGCGCAGGAGCAGGGTTCGCTCGCCGTCGTAGATGGCAATCGGGAAGGTGGTGGCGTCGAAACCGGGCCACAGGTCGAGGTCGGCGGCACGGTCGAAGGCCGCAACCACGGCGAACGGATCGACGACCTTCGTCTCCGCCATCGCCGCGGAAGGAAAAACCCAAGCGAGGAAGAGAACCGCCAGGAGGGCGGGGGAGGTCAATCGTGCTCCGCTGGCCGATATCCTCTCTGTATGATCGGACGCAATCTTCCAAGAGGCGGTTTGGGTGTCGCGTGAATCTCGGCGCATGCATGCACCTCCGGAGGTGTCGAAATAATTCTACTAATTTTCTAGTACGAAGGTCTCGAGCCGTTGTTTCATGATGCCGAATTTTCCGTATCTCCGAATGATTGCAGCCGATCGTGGCGCCACGGCACGCCAATTCATGGGGCGGAGATGATGCGATGCAACTAGGTGCGGGCTGTGACGTATTCTGAGACATCTCAAAGGGGGGACAATGAATATGAGAGACGTACTTTGGTCGATTTCGACCTGCTTGTTGCTGCTCGCGGCGGCGACGGCGGGAGCTCAGGGTCCGGGAGTGGGACACACGGCGAAGCTTGACGGGATGGAGATGTACTACGAGGTCGTAGCCGATGGTGAACCGTTGCTCCTCCTGCACTCGGGCACGCAGTCATCGCGCATGTGGGATCCCTTCGTCGGACGGTTTTCCGAACACCACCGGTTGATAGTTCCGGACCTTCGCGGACACGGAGGGTCCACCAACCCGGACGGCGTGTGGACGACCGACCAGTTCGCGGATGACGTCTTCGGGCTCCTCGATCAGCTGGGGATCGATCAGGTCGACGCGGTGGGCGCCAGCTTGGGCGCGATGACCCTCCTCCGCATGGCGACCCGGCAGCCGAATCGGATCGGAAAGCTGATCGTCATCGGGGCCGGCACCTACATCCCGGAAGAGTGCCGTGCGACGCTGGCGTCCGCCACCACGGACGGGTTGTCGGATGCCGCCTGGGAGCGGCTCCGGGCCAGGCACAAGCACGGAGATGACCAGATTCGCGCTCTCTACTCGTGGGTCGCCTCCCTGTCCAGCAGCTACAACGACATGACCTTCGAGCCGCCACTGCTGGCCACGATCACCGCGCCGACCCTGGTGGTTCACGGGGATCGAGACTACTGTTTCCCGGCGTCCATGGCGTGGGACATCTATCATGCGATCCCCAACGCCGCGCTGTGGGTGGTCCCCAACGGCGGCCACGTGCCTATTGATGGCGAGAACGCTCAACGGTTCGCCGACATCGCGCTCGAATTTCTCGAGTAGGTCGCTGTGTTCGTCGCCTAACAGGCGGATCCACAACCGGGCAGGCCACTCCGGATGGACGCTACAAACCCAACGCCATCGCCAGGGCGATCAACGCCATCTGCATCACGAACAGGATCCCGGCCAGGGGCAAAAACCACTTCCACCATTTCTGCAGAGGGATTCCGCCGAGGGCGCAGATGATCACACAGCCGCAGGTCGGCCAGACCAGGTTGGAAAGCCCGTCACCGAATTGGAATGCCAGGCAGGCGACCTGTCGGCTGACCCCGAGCATGTCGGCCAGAGGCGCCATGATCGGCATCGTGGCCGCCGCCTGCCCACTTCCCGAGGGAATGAAGAAGTTCAGGATGGTCTGAGCCACAAGCATGGTCTGGGCTGACATGACGGCGGGCAGTCCCTTGAGACTGTTGGACAGCGCGAAGATGATCGTGTCCTTGATGTGGGCGTCCTCCATGACGACGACGATGGCCTTGGCGACACCGGTGAGAATCGCGCCCCACGCGATCGACTTGACACCGACGAAGAACTCATCGACCCAACGGTTGGGCGTCCAGCCGGCGATGCCGGCGGCGATCATGGACATCAGGAGGAATAGGCCGGCAAGCTCTCCGTAACCCCATCCCAGGTTCATCATCCCGTACATCAGGAACCCGAGGGTCGCCAGGACTGTGAGGATGATCAACACCGCTCTCGTGTCCAACCTGTACTTCTCGAGCTCCTGCTTGTCGAGAGCGTGAATGGACTTCTGTCCGTGGACGACGGAAAGCTCCGGGGTTCGTTGAATTCTCTTTCCGTAGAGAATGACGTACGCCGAAGACGCCGCAATGAAGCTGGCCAGTGCGAACACCCGAAACCCGGTGCCCGAGTAGAGCGGAACCCCGGCGATCGACTGGGCGACGGTCACGGTGTAGGGATTCAGGGTGGCTCCCATGAAACCCACGTACTCGCCCAGGGCGATGATCGCGAAGCCGTACATGGCGTCGTAACCCATCGCGACACCGAGCCCAACCATCAACGGAATGAAGCCGTAGAACTCGCTCAGCATCCCGAACATCGAGCTGCCGAGGGCGAAGACCGACATCAGGATCGGGACCAGGAGAACGTCCTTTCGGCCCATCTTCCGAAGCACGGTGCCGATGCCTGCGTGGAAGGCCCCTGTCTTGACGAGAATGCCGAAGGTGCCGGCACAGGTGAAGATGACGAAGATGATGTCCGCGGCGTCCACGCAGCCGGTGTAGAGCGATTTGAAATAGGCGAGGAAGCCCGTCGGATTGGCCTCCGACTCGTCCAAATAGTGGAAGGTGCCGTCGATGGCGATGTTCCGCATCCTGCCGTTGACGTCCACCTCGTGGTAATCGTAGGTTCCCGGTGGGATCACCCAGGTCAGCGCCGCCATCACCATCACGATGAAGGCGACGATGATGTACGTGTCGGGCATGACGAGCCGGCTTTTCTTCTTGGGGACTTCTTTCTCGGTAGAGGTGTCCTGCTCCCTCGAATCCTCGTTCACAGCGGCCTCCGACAAAAGGTGAGGAAAGGCGATCTCCCTCTCCTCGCGCCGGTCACCTTACCACTGCCGACGATCCTCCAGAGCCGGTACGCACGACGATCACCCGCCGGGAAGCGGCAGCGGCGGTGGCAACCTACGAGTGCACCAGGAATCGAGCACATGTGGGGGGTGGCACGCACGGTGTACCTATCATGGAAGTCGATTTTCGGGGGGGCTATGATGAGAATGACCAGGAATCTCCAATCTGGTTGACCGGATGAGAGGCTTTGGGGCGTGCATGATCTTGGATTACAGACATCTTTGGCTGATTTTTCTTATCGCGGTGTCGGCTGTGGCCCTGGCGGCGACAACAGTGCCGCCGGCCATCGAGCAGCCGGGCACACAGCCCACAGAGGTCAATAACTTCGCCAGCAACTGCGATTCGTGCCACGCCGGAACCGTGAACCCGGACTTCGAGCCGTCATTCGGATGGCAGGGCGGCATGATGGCCCACGCCATGCGCGACGGCCTGTTCTGGGCTACCGTCGCGATTGCCGAGCAGGATTTCCTGCCGAACGCCGATCCGGTCGAACGAGGCGGGGCCGGCGATCTCTGCCTTCGTTGTCACGGGCCGGGGGGGTGGTTGGGTGGCCTCTCCGAGCCGACCGACGGGAGCCTCTACACCAACAATGAAGCGCGCGGCGTCGAGTGCGAGTTCTGCCATTTGCTGGTCGATCCTGATGAGGAACTCAGCGTGCCCAACACCGTCGAGGTACAGAACAGCCCCTACCTGGCGTACGACTCCGGAACCGGTGAAGGCTATTACGGGTCCGGTCAGTACGTCATCAACGGCACCGGGGTTCGCCTCGGACCGTACTCGGACCCGGACGCCAACCACCCCGCCCTCCAGTCCGGCTTCCACCGTGAGGGCGAGTTCTGCGGCACCTGCCACGACGTCAGCAACCCTGCGGTCGGCGATCTGGCGCACAACAATGGCGCACAGGTTACTCCGGCCGCAGGTTCGAGCGGGGATTTGGCGAGCCCGTTGCCGGCCAAGGTCCAGTTTCTCAACTCACCGTTCGCGTACGGAATCGTCGAGCGCACCTTCTCGGAATGGAAGGCGAGCGCACTCGACAGTTGGCTGGTCAACGAATTTGCAGGCTTGCCGACGGAGCTCCAGACCACAGGAGGATCCCTCGACATCGCCTATCATCGCGCCTTCGATGCCCGCGGTGACGCCGACTATGTCGACGGGTCACAACGAACCTTCACCTGCCAGACCTGCCACATGGCCGCATCGGTGGGAGTCGGATGCAACAAAAATAACAAACCGGTTCGTGAAGACCTGCCCCGTCACGATCAGACCGGCGGCGGTTACTGGATGCCCGACGTCGTTGCCTATCAGATGACCAGGAACACCCTTCGTCTCGGAGATGACCTCACCCAGGACCAGATCGACGCCATGCAGGCGGCCAAAGTCAGGGCCGCCGGTCATCTCCTCAGTGCGGCGTTGCTCACCGCGACACAGGACGGCGACGGGGTCGTCGTCCGGGTTACCAACCTGACTGGACACAAGCTCATCAGCGGGTATCCCGAGGGCCGGAGAATGTGGCTCAATTTGGTGTGGACCGATGACGGCCAGTCGGTGGTGGAGGAACACGGCGCCTACGGCTCGATCGGCCGAAGCGTTGACGATCTCGACGGAGTGTCCCATCAGGTCGAGACGATCATCAATCCCGATTCCACCGTCGTGTACGAGGTTCAACCGGGTCTCGACCAGGAATGGGCGCAACAACTGGTCGATCTTGGCTACGACCGCAACCTCGCCCTCGATTACGACCGTCTAACGGGCCTGTCCACCCACACCCTGGGTGACCTGGCGGACGCAACGCCCGGTACCGCGTTGCACAGCTTTCACTTCGTGCTGAACAACATCATCGCCAGCGACAACCGGATCCCGCCATTCGGTTTCAGTCGCGACGAAGCAGAGACTCGAAACGCGTTGCCGGTTCCCACCAGTCAGTACGGCAATCCGTCGTCAGGCGAGGCGTACGAACACTGGGACGAAAGCCGTTTTGTGATTCCGCCTGGGGCTACCCAAGTGGTCGTCAGGCTGCTCTATCAACAGACGAGCTGGGAGTACATCCAGTTCCTGTGGCTCGCCAATGATGGCGCTAGTCCCTTTCTCGGCAACGAGGGCATGAACATGCTCGACGCCTGGCTCAACACGGGCATGTCTTCACCGTTCGAGATGGCCACGGTGACGCTTCCTGTAGTCGGCGCCGAGATATTCAGCGACGGATTCGAGAGCGTTGATACATGTTCCTGGAGCGACGCAACGGGAGGATGCTCTCATGGCTTGATACCCAACCTATCTGGCAACCGCATCGGCCAAGAGTGAGGAGTCACAAGGTGAGAAAGCTGGCTGTAACGGCGCTGGGACTGTTGTTGGCTGCCGCCCTCGGGGCGGAAGACGGAGCGAAGCCCGATTTCTCTGGGACATGGATATTCAACCCGGGGAAAAGCAGGTTGGAGATGACGGCTCCGACGAAGTCGGTATTCGTGATCGAGCACCAGGATCCGAAATTCAAAGTCACCCGCACGCACACCTGGGGTGAGAGATCGGACACCCTGTCATTCGAGTTCGCGACCGACGGCGAAGAACATTACTGGAAGCAAGGCGACTGGGAGTCGTGGACGCGCATGACCTGGTTGCGGGAGGAGCTTGTCCTGGATATGGAAATATCGGATCGGGGTGAGCAGGGAACCAACGTCGTTCACTACCGGCTGACCGACAATGGAAAGACCTTTGTGGCTGCGGAGTGGTTTCACATGCCGAAGCAGCAACACCACAACCTCTGGGTGTTCGACCGGGCGGCGGAGGAGTGAGGTCCGGGAAGGTATCCCCCCCGATTCCACGTCGTACCCGTTCAACGACTTCCCCTCGGCAAAGAAACGATGCGGATCACGGCTCTCAGAGAAATTTCATGCGATCTGTTCGTTGAGCCTCTCCGCCCCCGGATTGCAGAACAGCAACACCACGAACCACCCGAACAGGAATTGATAGGGCGCGGTCTCGACCAGATGAGCCATGCGAACAGCGTCGGGCATCAAAGGATTCGGGAACAGGAGGTAGAACGACGGCACGGTGAACAGTATCGACACGGCCAGTGCCACCTGCCGCCAGGATCCCTTCATCATCCGAATGACCAGCACCGCAAGGGCTACCCACAGAAGACCGCGGACGTACTGGAGTGGCAGCATCCAGGGCGTGCTTCCAATAATCGAGCCGATTTGAGCGAAGAAGCTGCCCGGGTCCGTGCCGCCATAATACTCACGCACCAACGGGTTCCTCCAAGCGACGAAGTAGCCGAAGAGATAGTAGAGCGAAAGGAAGACGAGGCCGGCGACGGCGGTCTTCCAGCCCCATTCCTTCGTCGAGGTCGGTTCGCGATGGCCTGGTGCCGCCGAGGTCAAGGGCCCGGCCTTCCACCGGCCGAGGACCAGGACTGCTATAGGGGAAAACACCGCGGCGGTGAAGAGACCCATCCCAACAATGCCCGAGAGCATCCCGTTCGGCATCTTGCTGCCGAGGTAGACGAGAGATTCGATCTGACCCATGAAGGTGACTGTTCCGAAGAAGAGCACAAACACGGCAAGGGTGAGCTTCCACCCGTTCCATGTCGAGCGCATGATGGGATAGGCGAGAGCGATCACCTGCAGGAGCATCACCCCGAGCACGATCGCCATGAAGGACGCCGACGGAGGAGCCGGAGCGCCCTCGACTGCAGCAACCGGAATCTGCTCTTCACCTTCTGCGCCTCCCGCCGGCAGGAAGCCCGATCCGATTCCGCTGATTATCATCAGCAGAATGGTCAGCACGACGATCTTTGCCACGAGCACTCCGAGGTCCTTTCCTGTCATCATTGACTCTCCTTCCAGGGGCCTCGTGCCGCTTTGCGAGGGGAGGATTTCGCACCGATCGGTGACAAATCACCTTTGGGGTGCGCGCAACCCATGGCGGTGGCCACGACACATGTTGGCCTGAAAATCCGGGCGTCATCTTCTTCGTACTACGGGCCGGGCCGGGGAGGTGTTTCACCTGGTTTCACGTACCGCGATCTTGTGCGGTTGGCATGAGTTATGGCGGCGGCACGGAATCCACGAGGCTCTCGTTGTAGTCTGACCACAGGCTGATGAATGATCGACTGAAGAGCTCGTCCTGCACCGGCTCATCGCGACTTGGACGATTGCCGATCTCGCCGGTTGGCAGACACTTGCGCGTCTTGGAGTCAAGTGGAGTGTAAAAAGGTCATGGGAGCAGCTCGAAAAGCGTCGGTCATGACGCAGCGACCTGGTCGACTGCCGAGAGTCAGATCATAGCCGCGGACTCTGATGACCGTCCCGCAGAGCTACGACTTTCGCCTGCGGCGGAAATATGCGCCTTAGCCACCGGCGCCAAGGGTCATCACGGGACCCATGCCACTCGCACCGGATTCGGAAAGATTCAACAGAATCAGCATGAAGGTGAGGGTGTACTTCGACATGATGTCCCGATCGTCGATGGAGTACCAGGTTCCCCGGTACTCGACCGCGACGAGGGCTGATTCCGGCCGACTTTTGCTCGCGACGATGGTGATCGGGGGCGTTGAGCTCGAGGAACCGTCATGGTAGCGGCTCACTTTGGCGCGGCCGGACGCGATGTCCTCTTCCGGGATGTCTATGGTGTAGCTCAGCTCCATCAGGATCTCCAGCGCCGAGCGGCTCAGCACCGCGATCTCGTTCGGCTCCGATGCGGCCCCGCCGTAGGTGATCGTGAACGAACCGAACGGTCGAGAGAGCCCGAGAGTGTGGCTGATGTACTCAAGCTCGGACTCGAGCTCGGCGCTCGGCTCGCCGATGATCAGCACAACTGCCGAGTCCTCATCGGCAGCCTGGACGCGCCCGCCGTCCACGAACTTGAGGCTCATTTGACCCGATTGCTGCAACTTCAGCAAGGCCGCTATCAGCTTTTCGAATTCGGGATCCTCATCGGTCGGGAGAAACCCGCTGGACGTGTTGGCGACACCGTTAATCTTGCGTACACAGATGCGAAAGATGAAATCGACCGGCCATCCGGCCTGCACGAGGGCGAACAGCGAGACCGGGGACACCGGCGTCAACAGCCTCTGGGAAAAAGCCTCACCGGCGAGTGGCGCATAGGTCACGGTTGGCCGGTCGGTGTAGCTCCCGCCGACACCGATCGAGTTGTCGTCCTGTCTCCCCCCGGGAGTCACACCGATTCCTCCCGATGCTTCTACGGTGTACTGGTTGATGACCGAGGAGACCTCGAGGAAGAAGGGTGTGTCGCCGTAACGGAGCTTGACGATGTTGAGCAGCATCTGGCGTTGCCACGAGCTGGTGATAGCGTTGCTGTAGTCGAGCCGATCGCGGTCCAGGGCAGGCGGGCCTACCGACGAGCAGCCTGAGATCAGCGCGAGGTTCATCGTTGCCGCGAGGCTCATCGACCATCCGAAGGAGAATCTCCGACTGTTTTTTCTGCCGATCATTTCGTCCCTCCCGGCGCCTGGCTCGAGCTCCAGAATCTCCCGTCTTCTGTCGTCGGTTCTGCAGGCCACCGCCAAGGCGGTCCGCAGTATATCCATGGTCAATAGAGCCAACAATAGCAGGGCAGGACCATGTGCGTAGGCGCGGAATCCAGATCGCGGGCCCGGGCCATCCAACCCTGAGACCTTCAACCTCGTCTGGAGCCTGAGGTATCCTCCTCGGCATGCCAGCTAGCATGTGCGATGGTAGGGTGCCACATTTCGGGATGTTGCAGAATTGGGTGGAGCAGACGCGAGCAAGGAGGATTTCATGCCGGAGAATCATCGTGGAGCAGAGGCCGCAACACCCGGGACCAGGGTCGAAGTGAGGGTCGAAGCCGAGTTGGAACCTCGACTCCGGGTCGGCACCTGCTGGAAGGTTGTCGCCTCATCCGTCGGCAGCCTGTGGGACGGTGCGTACACCATCACATTCGAGGAGATCGAGGACGGGCGCGACACAAGCTCGTAAGGGAGCCGCTATGTCGCATGACACAGTTGTCGTGATGGTCATGGCCGGAGGCGTGGGCGTGGCCGCTACGGCGACAATGGACGTGTTGGCAATCATCGCTCGACGGCTCGGTCTCATCGTCGGCGCGAGGGGGATCTGGGTCGGCCGCTGGTATCTCGGCCTCTTTCAGGGACGGTTCGTTCACCCGAACATCTCGACCGCTCCGGAGCAGGCCGGCGAGAAACGGGCCGCCCTGATCGGGCATTACCTCATCGGAATCGTGCTCGCCGTCCTCTATGTCTTCGGCGCGCGGTGGCTGGACACCTCACCGGGTGGGATTGTCAACGCGCTCGGTTACGGACTCGCCACCTGTGCCTTCCCCTGGTTCTTGCTGTTCCCCGCGATGGGGTTCGGTTGGTTCGGTCGCAAGGGCCCTGCTGAGTTGAGGCTGTTCACAACCAGCGTGCTGAACCACCTCTTCTACGGCTTCGGGCTCTGGTGGAGCGCGAATCTGCTCGGACTTGGCTAGCCCGGACAATTCATGAAGCTTCTGCCGCAAGGCGCGACTCGCCGTGCGTGACGCGAAGACACGACGCAACGATGCGGAACGACCACCCGTGATTCCCCGCCAGGCATCGATCGCTGCGGCACCCACGTCTGTGCGAGTGCTCTACACGAAGCCGAAGAGAATCGGAAAGAGCGCAACCACGATCCAGGCCCAGACTGCGTACACCGGCAAATACGTTGTTTGCCAGCGTTCGAGCGACCCAAACGAGCTTCGGTTTGCCAGGAAGCGAGCGTAGAGCACGGCTGACCAGCCGAGATTCACCAGCAACACCAGGTTCTCGCCGAGAGCGGCCACCTTGTTGGGACTGAAACCGAACTCCGAAATCCGCACGGCGATCGCCCAGAGCGCCAGCCCGTCGACCAGAATGGCGCACACGACCAGCACGAGCTGCAGCCCGTCGAAAAACCCGGGAGGCGCCTGCGGGTCCCGTGCGGAAATCGCGTACAGGAGCAGGCCCAGCACGAGTACGAGCAGCAGGTCGAAGCCGATGAGCACCTCGCGCTCGACATTGATGCCGCTGCCGGTCCAGAACATGGTCAGCAGGAAGACGATGAGCACGAACGTGAAGAGTGGCGTGAACAGACGGGTGAGAACCGGCGCCATGTTTTCGATGACACTCTGTTTGGCCTCCACCAGCCAGGCGGCGATGAGGACAGCCCCCACGGCGCCACACGGAAGCACCCACGTCTGGACGAGGAGCTCGGCATCGAGGCCGATGGCCTGGAAGATCATGATGGTGAATCCCATCAGGACGCCGCCGCCGAACGCGATCAGGGCGTAGTAGATGAACCACTCGCCGGAGAAGCGAATGAAATCCATCCGCCGGTTGTGGTCCCGCCAGCGGCCGCCGGTGTAGGCGTAACCGACCGCCAGCCACAGGGCGATCGGCAGGTGGAGAGCCGCGAGCACCTCGGTACTGCCCCCGGTCTCGAATGGCATGACGTTGACGATGACGGCAGAGGCTACAAAGGGGACGGCCAGCCACACGCGACTCTGCCGATCGAGCGCACGACGCCATGCGAAGTACCCTGCCAGAAATGGAAGTACGAAGAGGCTGAAGTTGCGCAGGTAGAAGAACTGGTCATCGGCTCGGTCCCCGGTGATGCTGATGCCGAAAAGCTCGGGAAGCTTGATCGCCAGCGCCGCGGCAATCGCCAACCCGATTGCGACAATCGCCTCTTTGGCGTTCCCGGACTGGTTGTCGCCGGAGTCCGGCGAAACGACGAGCTGCTTCCAGAGCCGCTCGGAGTACTCCCGTGCGAACTCCTGCGACAACGAGTCGAGATCGCCCATGCGTTTCACCGCAACGAGAAACGCCTCATCCTCGGACAGACCAGCCTCGCTGAGGGCGCCGATCTGGTCACGGAGGTGATCCTCGAGCTCGTCGACGTCGGCGGCATGAATCGCTTGCCGCCGTTGCAGAAAGGTGCGCCACTCGGTGATGCGTTGCTCCAGTAGATCGGTCGTCTTCCTCATCCTCAGAATCCCTCCTGCCGGGCCAGGTTCATCCGCTTGAACCAGACGCTCCGCAACGCCGAGTCGACGAGGCGCCACTGCCGTTGCTGGCTTTCGAGCTCCTCCGTTCCCAGCTCGGTCAGGCGGTAGTACTTGCGCCGGCGACCCGCCCCCGAGGTACCCCACCTCGCCGTGACGTAACCGTTGCGTTCGAGCCGGTGGAGGACCGGGTACAGCATTCCGTCCGTCCACTCGAGCTCGCCTCCCGAGAGCTCGCCGACCCGTTTCCGGATGGCGTAGCCGTAGCTCTCCGCCTCGCTGAGAATGGCCAGCACCAGGGGTGCGGCCGAGGCGGCGACGAGGTCCTTGCTGATGTTCATCGTCGGCTCATCCGGTTACCAGGCTGACAACGTCTCCAATACATAGATGTAATATACATTGCGCTGCTATGTATTGCAAATAAGAGTGTCAATTGGCGAAGCGAGGTCTATCCAGTCACGCCTCGTATTCTCGTCCGTGCCGGGAAAGACAGATTTATGGAGGCGTCGATGCGAAGACGGGAATCCTCATGCCGCTCAGGTCACCACGTTTTGAGCGACGCCATGTCGATGGAAAAGCGGTACTTCACATCCGACTTGAGCATGCGCTCGTAGGCCTCATTGACCTTCTGGATCGGGATGACCTCGACCTCGGCGGTGATCCCGTGTTCACCGCAGAAATCGAGCATTTCCTGGGTCTCGGCGATGCCGCCGATGAGCGAGCCCGCGACGCTCTTTCGACCGAAGAGCAGGGCAAAGGCGGAGACGGGCATCGGTGTCTCCGGCGCTCCGACCAGGGTGATGTTGCCGTCGAGGCCGAGCATGTTGATATAGGCGTTGATGTCGTGATCGGCGGAGATGGTGTCGAGGATGAAGTCGAACGTGCCCGCATGCTCCTGCATCTCCTCGGCGTTGGTGGAGATGATGACCTCGTGTGCGCCCAGACGCAGTGCGTCCTCCAGCTTGCCCGGTGAGGTCGTGAAGACCACGACGTGTGCTCCGAAGGCCCGCGCGAACTTCACCCCCATGTGACCAAGGCCGCCGAGGCCGACCACGCCCACCTTCTTGCCCTTGATGTCACCCCACCGCCGTATCGGCGAGTAGGTGGTGATCCCGGCACAGAGAAGCGGCGCGGCGCCGGCCGGATCGAGGTTGGCCGGGATGCGCAGGACGAAGCTCTCATCGACGACGATGCTCTCGGAGTAACCGCCGTAGGTCACGCCGCCGAGGTGCTTGTCCGGCCAGTTGTAGGTGAATGTGGCGTCGGGACAGAACTGCTCGACGTCGTGCTTGCAGGCATCGCAGCTGTGGTCCGAATCGACCAGGCAGCCGACGCCCACCACGTCGCCCGGCTCGAAGTCGGTGACCTTTGCTCCGACCTCGACCACTCGGCCGACGATTTCGTGGCCCGGGACGCAGGGGTAAGTGGTGGGCATGATGCTGCTCCACTCGTCGCGTACCGTATGGAGATCGGAGTGGCATATGCCGCAGAAGAGAATCTCGATCCTCACATCGCGCTCGGTGGTGTCGCGGCGCTGGATCGTATCGGGGGCGAGCGGCTTGTCGGCAGCGGCCGCAGAGTAGGCTTTTGCTTCGTGCATGGTTGTCTCCCGGTTATTCTGATTTTCAGGTTCGATGTCCCTGGAATATTTCAAGCCACATCGTTTCGAATAAATTCCTGTTGTGGGGTCCCAGGGCGGCTTCATGAAGGCATTGAATCAAAGAGAAGGTGGCGCCCGTGATGGCGGGGAGTCGATGTGCGGGGTATGGTGATTTCAGATCGATCGGTGTCGTGCGATGAAGAGAGAGGAGAGGGGAGAGGCCATGCCACGTTGTGAGCACTTTGAAGGGTTCGAGATCCTGCCGGTACCCGACGAGGTTCCCGGCTGTGAGGAATGCCTGAAAACGGGCGACGGATGGGTTCATCTCAGGATGTGCCTCCACTGCGGCCACATCGGTTGCTGCGACTCGTCACCCAACCAACATGCCCGTAAGCACCATGCGGAGCACGACCACCCCTTGATCCGTAGCGCCGAGCCGGGCGAGGCGTGGGGCTACTGTTACATCCACGACGTCGTCACGCAGCTTGACTGACCGATTGGTGTGCGGTCATTCTCGTCGCCCAATCCGAGTTGACGTAGAGCGAAACCCGAACTCTAGTGTTCGGGCCGAAGGCCCTCGGCATCCGAATCGAGAGCGGTGGAATCGCACGGAAACCCGCGCTCGAACCGCACGGCGAGGACATCTTCCTCGAGGGTGCCTCCCACGAGCTCTGCCGAGATGCCGCCGACCAGCTCGCTGAACAGCGGTTTCGGGATGCCGCCGTTCAGGCACTCCTGGCGCGGATCGTCGGCTGGCCGAGGAGCGCAGGTAAAGAGCTTCATGCGATTGTCGTTGCCATAGATGACACGCCACGAAACACGGCCGCGGAGATCGCTGACCAGGGTGACCGCGTACTCGGTCACGCCAGCCGCGCGCACCTGAAACCGGACCTCCCGCGCACACACGTCGCCGCTGGCGGTCTCGACGACCAGAAAGGTTTCCGGGCCCAGGACGTCGGTTCGGAGTACCCAGGGCACCTCGCCACGAAGTGGGCCATGCGCGTCACGCCATTGAAGGCGCCCGCTCTCAGAGGCTGGAGACACGACGACCGGACGCTCCTGCGGCCTCTGCCGGCCACACGCCAGGAGTGCGAGGCAGAGGACGCCGGCCATCATCAGAGCAACCTGTTTTTTCATCCGCCGCCTTCCTTCTGGATGATACATGAGGCCTCCGTTTGCGCCAGACTTCAACAACACTTTGTATTGTTTCGTCCGCCACAGGTGGGTTTCCGACAGGAGGCGAAGATGCGGCAACGCGAATTGCGGGAGCCATCAATCCAGCCGATGAACGGACGGTCGAGTCGGGTCGAAGCGGCGGTCCTCCCACCGCATGTAACCTCTGATCGCGCGTGCCGTCAGGGCGCGGATCGGTTCGGGTGGCCACGGCAGCGTCCGCCGGTTGACGAAGAACACGTCGGTGAGGTCGGTCTTGCGCTCCAGGACGAGGTCGGCGACGGTCGCACCGTTGAGGTGGGTCATGCTGACCCCGTGGCCCATGCAGCCGAGGCTGTAAATCACGCGCTCGTCACCGAGCAGCCCGAGGGCGGGCGCCATATCCAGGGTGACCGAGACCGGCCCGCCCCAGCGGTCGGTGAACGCGATCCCTTCGAGGGAAGGAAAGGTCTGGACGACGTCTCGCTCGAGTCCCGCGAAAACCTGGTCGTTCAGGTCGCCGTCCATGTCGGAGCCGTACCGGATCGACACGTCCCGGCCACCCTACGTGAAATGGGCAAGCGCTTGCGCATCATTTTGGCTGGAAGTTCACCGTAGAGACCGGACGAGACGATGGAATAACCGCGTCACGTCGTACGCTCACCCACGCAGGAGGTTTCGATGGGACTACTTGTGGAAGGTGCATGGCAGGACCGGTGGTACGACACGGCGTCGACCGATGGCCGGTTTGTTCGCTCGGAATCTGCCTTTCGAGACAGGGTAGCGGCCGACGGGTCGACTACTTTTCTGCCGGAGACGGGGCGCTACCACCTGTATGTGAGCTACGCCTGTCCGTGGGCGCACCGTACCCTGATCTACCGCACCCTCAAGGGCCTCGAACCGCACATCTCGGTGTCGGTAGTCAATCCGCTCATGTTGGAAAACGGATGGACTTTCGAGGACTGGAAAGGTGTGGTTCCGGATCCAGTTTTCGGTGCGTCTTTTCTGCATCAGGTGTACTCGCGGGCCCGACCGGACTACACCGGGCGGGTTACGGTTCCGGTGCTGTGGGATCTCAAGACCGAGACGATCGTCAACAACGAGTCGTCAGAGATCATCCGGTTCTTCGACCGTGAGTTCGACAGCGTCGGCGCCACGGGTCCGCAATTTTGCCCGCCTGACCTGGAGGACAAGATTGACGAGCTCAACAGCTTCATCTACCAGCACATCAACAATGGTGTCTACCGAGCCGGGTTCGCCACCACCCAGGAAGCTTACGAGGAAGCGCTGATTCCATTGTTCGACGCTTTAGATCAGATCGAGAATCGTCTTTCAGGGAGCCGTTACTTGCTTGGCGAGCGTGTCACCGAGGCCGATTGGCGACTCTTCACAACCATGGTGCGCTTCGATGCGGTCTACGTCGGGCACTTCAAGTGCAACCTGCGGCGGCTGGTGGACTATCCGAACCTGTGGGGATGGACACGAGACCTCTATCAGATTCCGGGTGTGTCGGATACGGTTCATTTCGACCACATCAAGAACCACTACTACCGCTCTCACGGATCCATCAACCCTAC
Source organism: Acidobacteriota bacterium (assembly GCA_022340665.1). Taxonomy (NCBI): domain Bacteria; kingdom Pseudomonadati; phylum Acidobacteriota; species Acidobacteriota bacterium. Next base: position 23,217 of record JAJDNM010000081.1, read on the forward strand.
TGGAGTGGTGCCGGCAGGTCCGGTCATCGATTTTGACCAGCCGCACGGACGGAAATAGTCCATGTACTACCGGGTTTCGTGATGAAGGCGGTGATTGTCGGCCATCATTCAAGGATTCGAAAGACGGAACCTCGGGTTGAGTTGGCGCGACACGCGACCCGGGTATCATCGACCGGGAGTCCATTATGAACAATGCTGTGAAGCTCATCATCGCAGTCGCGGCGCCGATCGTGATCGGCGGCCTTTCCGGACTCGCCACCGCCCGAGGCGTGTCGACCTGGTACCCGACTCTGGTTAAACCGTCGTTCAACCCACCGGCGTGGGTCTTCGGGCCGGTTTGGACCGTGCTCTATATCATGATGGGTGTGGCCGCATTCCTCGTCTGGCGGCAAGGCATCGACGCGAGTGGGGTCAAGGTGGCGTTGGCGGCTTTCGTTGTCCAGCTCGCCCTCAACGGGCTCTGGTCCATTCTGTTCTTCAGATTTCAGCAACCCGGTTGGGCGCTGGCCGAGATCTTCGTGCTGTGGATTGCCATCGGTGTGACGATCTGGCTGTTCTGGCGCGTGGTCCCGTTTGCCGGTGCTCTCCTGCTGCCGTACTGGGCCTGGGTGAGCTTTGCATCGATACTCAACGCGTCACTATGGTGGCTCAATCGATCGGTGGCCGGTTGAGGGGAAGGGGATCAGGACATGACAGTTGGCGGTTTCCTCAAGCTCTATTCGGTGGCCGTCGTCGTATTCCTGGTCATCGATCTCGTCTGGCTCGGGGTCGTGGCTCGGTCCTTCTACCAGGAGCAGATGGGTCACCTCCTGCGACCCACAGTCAACTGGGCCGCCGCGCTCGCGTTCTATCTGGTGTTCGTTCTCGGCATCGTGGTACTGTGCGTTTTGCCGGCCGTCGAGCGTCAGAGCCTGACCCACGCGATCATCCTCGGAGGGCTCCTCGGTCTGGTCACCTATGCCGCGTACGACCTCACGAACCTCGCAACTCTGGATGGCTTTCCCTTGAAGGTGGTGCTGGTGGACCTGGCTTGGGGAACGGTGTTGTGTGCGAGCGTCAGTGCGATCACCTTCCTGACATCCAAGTACCTGACCTGAACTGAGAACCGGGACGCGTCATCGAGATTCACTGATTCGTCAGAGTTGACACGATACCGATGCGAGCTCTGATCGAGTCAGCGGCCAGAATGCTTCTTCACTTCGTTTTCGAGCAACAAGCGGTTCGGCATTTTTTTTCATGGCGTGGGGCCGGCACCGCGCTTCAATGAACGGGTATATGTGGACGTGACACCCGTTTGGTATCCTTCGGCATCTGTATTTTCAAAGGTGCCAAAGGCAAACCGGGCACCAGCCACGTCCGAATCGCAGAGCGAGAGAGGAACACCATGAGTCAACGCATGAACCGTCAGTGGCGGCTTGCAGCCAGGCCCAAGGGCCGTATCGAGGAATCAGACTTTCAGTGGGTGGAGGAGCCGGTACGCGCGCTTTCGGATGGCGAGGTACTGGTCCGCAACATCTATCTGTCCCTCGACCCTGCGAATCGGGGATGGGTTAGCGAGGGACCGTCCTACGTCGAACCTGTCGGAGTGGGCGACGTCATGCGCGGGC